>WAJY01000059.1 GCA_015523645.1 Geoglobus sp.
GAGCTTTGTTCTGCTTATAGGCTTCTCTATAACTCCAATCGCTCCAGCCTCCATCATGTCCTTGCCTTTGTGGGATGCATAGGCTGTTATTGCCAGTATCTTCGCATTCTGATCTATTTCCTTTATTTTTCTTGTGGCTTCTATTCCATTCATGCCTGGCATCATAACATCCATCAGCACAACATCCGGCTTGTAAACTGCGTAAAGATTAACTCCTTCCTCACCGTTCTTTGCAGTTATTACTCTAAAATTTTTGCTGAGCATGACCTCAAGAACCTCAAGCACGCTCTGATCATCATCAACTATCAAAACTGTTTTCATCATGTGCTAAATATATTGATTGAACAATTATAAATATTTTACGGAAACGGCAAAATAGATTTTTTAACCTATATCTTTCCCAACAGCTCCCTTACTCTCTCAGATTCAGTCCAGCCCTTATCAAGTTCTTCAAGAATATCCATTATTTTGTACACCTGCTCAACGATTTTTTGGGCAAATTTGTCTGGGAGCTGAAGTTCAGCCAAGCCAAGAATAACAGAAAGAGGATTCCTGATTCTGTCTGAAAGCAGTGCAAACTGGTATATGTTCTTTTCTATCCTAGAAAGAGCCTCCCTCCTCATCTCCTCAAGATTCAATGCTCTAAGAGCAAAGGATATGTCTGAGGAGAGTCTTTCAAAAATGGCTATTTCATCATCGCTGACCAATCCCGAGAAATAGATAGAGATACTTCCCGCAAATCCATCAAACCAGAGTGGAAAGGATAAAACACCAAGATCTTCTGTTTTAGCATGCATTTTGAGATCGCAACTTCCGGGACAGTCTTTTGCAAACATAATTCTCTTCTCCTTTAGCTCCAAAACATTTTTAATGTTCAGGCAGTCTATTTTGTCAACAAAACCAAACTTTCCGCAGGCTACCCTTCTAACATCTCCTTCCTCAATTAGGTCAAATCTCACAGCTATGCACTTTGGAAGCTTTGATAGCTCTCTACAAACTCTCTCTATCATTCTCATTCTCTCTTTTTCCTGTGCAAGTATTCTTCCAACGCTCACAAGGATGTTGAGAACCCTTTCTCTATTTTTCAATTCTGTAACGTCTCTCCCGATAAAAAGACAGAATCTCTCTCCGGAGATCTTTATTGGCAGGGCTGATATAATAAAATGTTTCTTATTCAGGCTGTATTCAAACGTAAAACTTTCTCCTCTTTCAGAAACTGAGTATGCAAGTTCAGCAAGATCATTTGCAAACTCCTCAGGAAAGATCTCCCTCAAATTCTTTCCCCTTACTGGATTGGAGAAGCAGCTTTGAAATGCAGGATTTACATCAACAATAACTCCGTCTTTTGTGATAATACCAACAATGTTGGGTGTGTTCTCGAATATAGTCCTGAATTTTTCTTCGTTTTCCCTAAGCTCCCTCTGCATTTCTTCAAGAAGCTTCTTCTCAGTTATGTCGTAGATGAAGTGGATGAAGAGCCTTTTCCCTTCTCTCCTGAAATCAATTGGATAGATGCATGAAAGAACCCACTTGTTCGTCTTCTCATCGTAAATCTCCTTCTCAACAGAAACAAAACCCCTTTCAATGGATTCCTCAAGGGGACATCCAGGATAATAGCCATCGATACCATGGATGACCTTTGGACAGTACGCATTAACAATCCTCTCTGGATCCAAGCCAAATTCATGTCTCACCTTCTCATTTGCATAAACAATTCTGTGATCCTCATCAATGAGCATCGCATAGAAAGGAAAGCTGTTCAATACCTCTGCAATACCCCTGATTTTTTCATCAGAATTTAACTCGCTCTCACTTCTGCCAAAATTTTTGTGCATCTTAAAACTTTTTGTCAGGCAGGATAAAAACGTTTCTGAACATGATGATGAGGTGGAAGATGAATAGCTGAAAGATGAGTCTCTATTTCAGGAGTTTTAAGAACTAGCTTTAAGGTTATTTTTCTTGGGATAAATTTATGAGTTGAGTGTTATAATTAAGGACTGTGAAAAAAGTTGCACTGATAATCTCCGTCTCCCCTTTTGAACCAAAAGACGTTGTTTTAAAATCCATTGAATGGATGAAGAGCCTCGACTATGAGGGAATTTATCCCAGGATATTCTATGTTATGGATTTTGAGAATGAAGAGTTGAGAGAGATCTTAGAAAAGAAGGGAGTGGAGGTTGTTGTCAGAGGTAGCAGAAGAGGTAGAAAGGCTGGAGCAATTAACTACTGCCTTGATCATGTTTTCAGAACCTTCAAACCAGACTACATCGCTTTCTTTGATGTTGATTCCAGACCTTCAAAAAAATTCCTGATAAAATGCATTGACGGTGTTGAGAGTGGTAGAAAGGTGTTTATAGCATCAACAGAAAGAAGAGCATTGAATCCATCCAACCTTATCTCTGAGGTCATCTCCTTTGAATGCACAGTCTTCAACTTCTTTCTGAGAAGATCTGATTTCAAGAACTTCAACGGTTTGATCGGTGTTTTGAAAAGCCGTTTTCTGGAAAAAGAGAGGTTTGATGAGGGTTCTTTCTCTGAAGATCTTGAATTCTCGGTTAGAATGCATGCAAAGGGATATGAATCCATTTTTGTTGAAGGGGAGTTTATTGAGGAGCAACCCGTATTCACATGGAGAGATCTCTATGTTCAGAGAAGAAGGTGGTATTTTGGAGCTTTTCAGCTTACGAGAAAGAGTTTTCTCTGGAAAAGCGGATTTTTTCTGGCAAAAATTCTGCCCCTCATTCTTTTTGCCAATTTTCTAATTTTTTTGATTCCACTAGCCATCTTTTCCTTCATTCCACTCATAATTCTCTTTCGAAATTTTAAAAAATCAAGAATTGCAGTTGGCTTTGTCCTGTATTTGGTGGTGAATCAGCTTGCAAGTTTGTCTGCTCTTTACAGATTTTTGAGGGGGAGAGAAGTGGAATGGCTTGGGATAAGAAGGGCAAAAATGTGAGAATGGCTATCGCTGGCATCATAATAAGCCTGATAACACTGGTAGCAATAATAAAGCTCACAGAGACAAATCTCACTTGGGAGGCGATAAGAAAAGCCGACAAATCCTACATTTTAATTGCATTTCTCTTCCAGATACTTTTCTGGATTTTCTGGGCACTGAGACTCAAGTTTGTTGCCAAATGCCTCTATCATCAGATTACATTTAACTACGCTCTTGAGACATCCATAGCAAGCATGTTTCTTGCCGCAATAACACCATCCTCAGCAGGTGGTGAGCCTTTGAGGGTTAAGATGCTCTCAGACAAAGGAATGAACGTTGGATCTGCTGTAGCTGCCGTTCTGGTTGAAAGGATCCTTGACTCCATTTTTTTTGTAACAGCCCTTCCTCTCTTTCTCATAATTTCAGACTTCTCAACAAAACTTGGACTGGAGGTTACTGCAGTATTCGGAATTTCCCTCCTTCTTTTCATAATCTTTCTCTACGAGCTTCTGAAAGAGCCTGAGAACATACTCAAGCTCACAAACTACCTTCACAGAATTGCAAGAAAACTCAACGAGAAAAAGGCTGATAGAATGAAAGATTCTCTTATAAAGGAGCTCTATTCTTTCAGAAATGCAACAATAGATCTCTTTTCCAACCCGAAGAAGAACCTCTTCATTCTCTTCAGCCTTACAGCCATACTATGGACTGTAGGATTTATGATCCCATCCTTCATACTCCTCTCACTTGGCTCAAAGCCTTTTTACTTGCTCTCTTACACTGCACAGCTTATAATAGTCATAATCTCCCTAATCCCCCTTACACCTGGAAGCAGTGGAATAGCAGAGCTAAGCATGGCTTACTTCTACTCAAAATTTGTTTCAGCAGACATTCTGGGAATTCTGGTTGGAATCTGGAGAATTATAACCTATGCCCTCAACATAGTAATAGGATTTTTTGTTAATGTGAAAATCTTAAAGTCGAGATACATTGACAGCTAGATAACACCCTCCTTCTCCAGTATCTTCTTCGCCCACATGAGCTTTTTTCCCTTAATGCCCTCTCCATCAAAGCTGAAGCCATGAAGCCTTATTCTCCTCGCCCCAAATCTCTTAGCAATCAGAACAGCTCTGTCTCCATCTGTAAATCCACCAAAGTTGTAAATTCTGTTAAAGGGTCTGTGCTGGGTTGTTCCAACAAAACTTTCAACTCTAGGAATCACATCCCTGATCCTTTCAATGTTATCTCCATGAGCATGAAGAACAAGCAAACACCCTTTTTTTTGAATAAAAGAAAGAATATCTGCAGACTCCTCCATGTCGGTTACATGAATGTCAGGCACTCTAGAAGACATTTTCATCCACCTTAAAATTGATTTTCCAGCCGTGATTATTACCTCATCCTCAACATAACTACTTATTGC
>WAJY01000060.1 GCA_015523645.1 Geoglobus sp.
CAGGGAGAGAATAGCTTACTCTAGCTTTAAAGCTGATTTTAACTTCTAAAGAGATTGCCTTTTTTAGTCTTCATATTTGCTAGCAACAAATTTTGATATTTAGGAATAGGCGTTTTGTAGGTTTAGAAATAAAATTAGCTGTGTAACCTTTTGAAAGCTCAATTAATTTACATTTCAAGATCTGAGAAGTCAGTCAAGAGCTTTTTTAGTTGATCTCATTTTAGAGTTGATTAAAGTTAGTTTAAAGCTGCTCTGATGTCTTTGCGGTATTGTTCAATATGGGTATCGGTTGGAGATAGAAGAGGAGAATTATAAAAATTACAATTTGGAAAGCAGGTAAAAATTTTGCTCCGAACTACTTCCTTTTGTCATACATGAACTCCAGAGACTTTATTATGTTCGCTATAACTCTGTTTGCAGGAGTATCGACACCAAGCCTCTCTCCTTCTTTTACTATCGCAAGGTTCAGAGTTTCAACCTCGGTCTTTCTTCTAGCCTCAACATCTTGGAGCATTGAAACCTTGTTGTTCTTTGTTCCCGCAAATGCCTTGTAAACGAAATCTGATATGTTCTCCATCTCCTCAAAGTAAATCCCTCTTGCCTTTGCAACTGAAACAACTTCTTCTGCAAGCATCTTTATCAGATCCTTTGTTTCATCACATGCAAGAGCTTCAACGCTTGTCATTCCTGTTATTGCTGCTACGGGATTGCATGCCACGTTTGCCACAAGCTTCTTCCATATTATAGGTTCAATGTCATCTACAACAACTATTTCCTCTCCAGTCTTTCTTAGCTCTTCGACAATCTGATTGAACCTCTCATCCGGATTTTTGTCGTATTTACCTATCATGAGGAGAGGTCCAAAACCCCCAACGTATCTTATGATGTTCGGAGATACGGGCATTCCGCTGTGAGCAGTAATTCCAGCGATAACTTTGTTTTTTCCAACGATTTCAGCTATTGTATCGTGAACCAAGCCATTCTGAACTGAGAGAACCATTGTATCTTCTCCTATCATCGGCAGAGCGCTTTTAGTTGCTGGAACGGTTGCATATCCCTTAACAGAGATTTGCACAAGATCAACATTCCCAACCTCATGTGGATTTGACGTGATGTTAACATCGCTAACATGAACTTCTCCACCATCTGGCATTATGATTGTGTAACCCTCTCTCCTGTATAGCTCGATCTTCTCCTTTGCAACCTCAATGAGTGTCACTTCATGCTTCCTCCCAAATATGTAGGCAAAAATGCTCCCTATAACTCCTGCTCCAACGATAGCAATCCTCATGTTTAATCCTTTCCTTTACAGATTTTAAAACTATTATGTGAATATTTGACACAAAGTGTCAAAGTTATGGAGATATGCTTACTTTTCCAAAGTCTTCTTTTAAATGATCTTTACAATTTACTTTTATGGTTTTTCATTCCACTGAGCAATTGCTTTTAAAGACAACCGTTAAATATCTCTTATCAAAAGAGCATCGTGACAGGAGATCTCCGAAGTCAAGCTGTTGAGAGTATAAAAAAAGAGGTGATGAAATTGGCTATTAAGGAGGCTAGCAGAATATCACAGATCTCAACAAGCACCATCAGAAGGATGTTTGAAATTGTTGAAATTGCGAGGAAAAAAGGGATCGATGTTATCAACCTCTCAATAGGTGAGCCTGACTTTGATACACATAAGCTGATTATAGAGAAAGCATCCAAGGCAATGATGGATGGTTACACTCACTACACATCAAATTTCGGTATTGAAGAGCTTAGGGAGGAGATATCAAAGAGATATAGAGCTAGGGGTGCAGACATAGCTCCCGAGAACATAATGCTGACAACTGGAGCTTCTGAAGCATTGCTAAACGCAAGTTTGGCTTTTATTGAGAGAGGTAGCAAGGTTGTTGTCCCAAGTCCATCTTTTCTGGGATACTATACCTACGTGAAGATTTGCGAGGCAGAATTAATAAACCTCAAAACCCACGACAATCAATTCAGGGTAGATCCGGAGAATTTGAATGAAGTTATGGGCAAAGATGTGTCTGTTATCTTTCTGAACTACCCAAACAATCCTACAGGATGCGTTATGGATCAGAGAGAGTTAAAAGCAATAGCAGAAATAGCATATGACTACGATTCGGTTGTTATAAGCGATGAGGTCTATGATGCCATTTACTACGACAAAAAGCCCGGAACCCTTGCAGGATATGATAATGTTATCGTGATCAACGCCTTTTCTAAGAGTCTTGCCATGACAGGGTGGAGAGTAGGTTTTGCAATTGCTGAACAAGAAATGCTTGAAAAAATGCTTAGAATCCACCAGCTTAATGGGGTTTGCGCTCCAGCCTTTGCGCAGAAGGCTGTTGCCGAGATTATGATTGAGGGGAAGGATAGAATCATAACAGCTGAAATGGTATCGGAATTCAGAAAAAGGAGAGATTTTGTTTACTCAAAACTCCTTGAGATGGGATTTAAAGTTGTTAAGCCAGAGGGAGCTTTCTACTTCTTCCCCGAATACAATGGCAACTCATCTGAATTCGTGGAGAGGCTTATAATGGAGAAGGGGGTTGCACTTACTCCAGGAATACCATTTGGTGAAGGAAATGAGAGATACTTCAGAATAAGCTACGCAACTTCAATGGAAAAGCTTAAAGAAGCAATGGAAAGGATTGAAGAATTCTTGGGCTGATCACCTTCTTTCCAGCTTTTCAGGATTATGCAAGATTGTCAGGCATAGAGAAATTAGCTTGTCGAAGTGGGGCAGGTCTTCCTCGCACTGAAAACAGCTCTCATTACCGTCAATGAAAAGCTTTAGACTCTCAATGTCGATTTTGTAGGTTTTTCCATTTGAATTTATGGTGATGCATCCATCTCTCGGTTTTGGAATTAATCCAGATTCAACAAGCTCATTGAATAGAAGTTCTGCCTTGCCTTCGGGAGAATCGAAATAGAGTGAGAGAATCTCCTCCTCAGTTACACCTATTTCTTCTAACCACTCATCACCCTTTATTCTGCACTCTCTAAACAGTATGTCGAGTTTTATCAGCTTGTCATAGCTAAGTATTCTGTATAGGGGTATGACTCTTCTATATCCATCTGCTTGGTGCAGGCAGATGTAGACTTCTTGAGTCGGATAGCTCTGGAGATTTATGCACCTTATGTCCAGTCCGCTCATGTTTTGTGTTCTTTAACCACCTTTTATTGCCGGAACAAGCA
>WAJY01000061.1 GCA_015523645.1 Geoglobus sp.
CATGGTAGCTTATCCTGTGCTTCACATCATTCCACATTTTTCTCCAGCGGTAGAAGTACTCCGAAATCTCGGTCTCATCTCCGAACAGAACGATGTAATCACTCATGACGGATGCCTTTACCTTCAGGGGGAGAAGCTCAAAAATTCTCAGATCGTAGATCGACTTGGCAAGACTGAACAGTTTTCTCTGGATGTCCATGTTTTTCTTCTCATCTCTAACTCTCGTTATCACAGCAACGTCAATATCCGAGCCTTTTCTGTACTCTCCCGTAACATAAGACCCGAAAATAACTGCCTCATACTCCGAAATAGCTTTCAGGTCTCTCCTTATTTCTTCAAGGCTCGGCTTTTTCCAGGACATCTTCCACCCTTTTTATAAACTCCGTCAGAATTTCTTTTACTTCCTCAACTGAATTGAGGACGAGTTGTTTGTCCACCCTGTTGTATCTGTGGACGAGCCAGTTTCTCAAACCGTTGCACATTTTCAGATTCTCAGCAAGATTTTCATCAAGCACACCCATTTCCTGAAGAATCTCTATGTTTCTGTAATCGTCCTCCACTCTTTTTCCAAAATCTTTTACGAGCATTGCAGAGATATCCATGGCAGATTCTATTGCTGTCAGAAGATTGTAAAACGTCCCGCTGATCTCTATTGGCCGTTCCGGGTTTGGCGGAATCTCATTGATTGCCTCGATTATGTATTCAATTTTTTCCCTGTATCTCTCTTTTCTCATACGAGATTTATTTTGTCCAAGAGTAGTTTTATGCTTTACTGCGTTTGAAATGATTTATGGTAGGGAATTAACTCAGATCACCTCATCCATGCTGCTCTTTTCAACACCAATGATCTCCCTTTTCATCGCATCTGCGCTCCTCAGTCTGTAGATAACGATCATATCCTCATCCTCGTCTACGATTTTCCTCAGCCCCATCTTTATCTCTTCCAGATCTGCTGGAGTGACATCTCCTTCAAAAAGTGAGTTCTGAATCCAGTTTAAATGTTGTCTCAGAAACTTCTTCACCCTGTTTACCCTCTCCACATTTACGTCATAGGCTATTATCACGTACACGCTACCACCACATCACAAATGGCTTGTATTTCTCAGCATTTAACACATGTTTAACGAGCTTGTAGCATTCTAACCTTATCAATCTCTGATAGGAGACACTCCTCTTCAGCTTTCTGTGCTTTACTGTTTTTTCAAGCCTTTCATTAAATGCCTTGACGAATTTTCTCTTTCCGTTTTCGTTGAGTAGCACTCCGTTTAACCTCTCATCGAAGTCATTCTTGCTTATGCTTTTTCTGTTAACAAGATTGAATATGAGTCTGTCAACTATTACCGGCTTGAAAAGCTCCGCTATATCTAAAGCGAGGCTAAATCTCCTCTCTGAAGGCTCATGCAAAAAGCTTATTGCAGGATGAAGCTGGGTGTGATATATCTCAGACAGTATGGCGGAATAGAGAAGAGAGTTACCGAAGCTGATCATCGCGTTCACTTCATTTTCAGGAGGTTGCCTGCTCCTTCTTTCGAACTTCAGACCTCGAAGTATTAAATCAAATTTTGAGTAGTAGGCATTTCTCGCTATGGCCTCTGCCCCCATAACCTCATTCATCTTTTTTGCTTCAGAAAGAGACTGAAGAGCTGAAATAACCTCACTGTCATCTTTACCACTTTTCTTTAACACCCTCGCCATGTTCAGAATGCCTCCTTCAACGAAGGCCTTTGCGAGGTGAAGTCTTTTGCTGTGATCCAGATAATGCTCTGCCTGCCTGATCACAACCTCTCCAGAAACAAAACTCTCTCTTGGATAGAAAGACCCCTCATAAAATCCGTACCTGTTGAAGAAATGAACACATACACCCTCCTTGGCAAGGTAAGACAGAGCTTTTGATGTAACGGTCAGAGAACCAAGAGCATAGATAGAGTATATGGCGTTAACAGGAATGGGTCTGGTGCTATCTCCACCTTCAAAGTAAAGAGTATTCTCCTTTCTTTTGAGTTTTCCATCCGAGATTATATAGAAATTCTTCTTTCTCATTTCAACACCTCACGTGAAACAAAATTCGAAATAAGCACACTTCCTGCAATGGGCTTTGTAAGACGGGTCTGGCATTTTATCCTCTAAAATTCTTGGGATATCCTCCAGAATTTTTTCAATCTCTTTAACTCTCTCACCGTCAAGAATTACCTCCATGTTTCTATTTTGCGTTGGAAAACTCAATTTTCCAACTGCTTTTATTCCAAATCTGGACAGGTAGTAGAGGTAGTAAAGGAGCTGGTAGTAGCTTGCTCTTTCAAATGATCTGCTTTTCTTCACTTCTCTAATTTCTATCGTATCTCCTCTTTTGACAATATCTATTGCTATCGGACCGATTCTGACCTCTTTCCTGTCTCTGTCAAAAACACTTCTATGTATGAGCTTTCCGAGCCTGACAGCATCGCTTTCGTTTTCCATGGTTACATTATGGCTGAAAAGCCAGAGTTTCGTTTTGCAGACAAAGTAGTAATTTACCTGCACTCCTCTGATGTACATCTCCTCTATCATCTGATCAGAATTGTTTTTTGAAAAATAAAAAATTTTTCCGATTTCAAAAATATAATATGGATGAAATCTGTCTTACTGGTTTCTGGTTTTTGTCTCAAATCTGAAATCCTTTTTAGTGCGTATTTTATCTAATCTTGCTCTCCTTTTTAGAATATTTGAGAACTTGATCTACCAAAACCTTAAAATCAACACTTACTCATAAAAAAAGTCGCACAAATTTATAAACTCCCTGGATCACCGAAGGTTCGCTTCACTATTTAAATCAGAAACACTCTCATAAATCTTTTTATAGGAATTCAGAGGAAAATTAAGTGCTGTTTAAATCAGACTTTAGAAGGATTGAAAGTATAAAATTATATAAATATAAAATTATAAAAACTTAGTTTAAATCAGACTTTAGAAGGATTGAAAGTGTATGCTCTCCAATCACCAAAATCAAGTGGAGTAAGAGGTTTAAATCAGACTTTAGA
>WAJY01000062.1 GCA_015523645.1 Geoglobus sp.
TCTCAGATGTGCCGTAGATGTTAATGGCATCTATTCCGGTCTTCTCTTCAATTCTTTTCCTTGTCTCCTCGCTCCATGGTTCAGCCCCAAAGACACCGATTCTCAGTTTTGTATCCTTTTTTATGTCAACACCAATTTTGCTAGCGTATTCTGCAAGGTATATCATGTAGCTTGGCGTACAGCAAATAACAGTTGAACCCAGATCCATCATTAGCTCTATCTGTCTCTGGGTGTTTCCAGATGATGTTGGGATTACGGTAGCTCCCAACCTTTCGCCAGCATAGTGAAAGCCAAGTCCACCAGTAAAAAGCCCGTAGCCATAGGCATTCTGCATGATGTCATCCTTCCTGACTCCAGCAGAATACAAGCCCCTGGCAAGACTCTCTGTCCAGAGATCAATGTCGGACTGGGTGTATCCTGTTACAGTTGGCTTTCCGGTTGTTCCACTTGATGCATGGAGCCTCACAATTTGTGAGAGCGGTACAGCAAACATGCCGTATGGATAATTCTCTCTCAAATCCTGCTTTTTCACAAATGGAAGCTTGGTGATGTCATCAACCCCTTTTATGTCCTCCGGCTTAACTCCAGCACTATCAAAAAGTTTCCTGTAAAATGGAGAGTGGTTGTATGCAAGATCAACAGTATACCTAAGCTTTTTCCCCTGAAGATCCTTCAATTCTTCTAATGAAAGTTTCTCAACAGCCGGATTCCAATACAGAATATCACCTCCGGGGTTTTTCAATAATTTTAAGTTATGAATATTACATAGTAAATACTATAAATAGCTTACTGTTTAACTTGTCAAAAAAATAACGGAAATAATATTAATTCGTAAGATCAGGTCTGGAGATTTTGAACAATTTCCACACAAACTCAATTTTTTGAGGAAGCTCTGAAAGTTTTTCTCTAACAAGTCTCAGCCTTTCTTGGTAATCAAAACCGGGAAACAGAGCATTGGACATTGCTGGGATTGAGTAGAAGTCGATCACAATCTCCCTCTTCATCTCGTAGACAATCTCACCAATCTCCCCGTTTCTCTCTCTAACCATCCCGTCTATCCTTTCTCTTGGAAAAACTTCTCTATGCCTTAAACCAAGCTCTTCAAGAACATCCTTTTTCCTGTGATACAGTCCATATATGTATGAGCCTGCTACAATCCCTCCGGGCTTTACAACTCTAAAAGCCTCCTCCAAAGCCTTTTCAGCATCTGGAATTAAAAATATTGAGGCATTGAACAGAACAGCATCAAATGAATCATCTCTGAAGGGCAGTCTCTCCCCATCTCCAACAACAACGTGTTCAAGTTTACCTGAAGCTTCTCTAACCATCTCCTTGGATATGTCTATTCCTGTTATCTTCCACCCGGTTAAAACTTCTCCAAGTATGCCCGTACCGCAGCCAACATCCAGACAGCTCTCACCTTTCGCGTTCAAAAAATCTGAAAGGCTTTTTGCCAGGGCTTTGAAAAATCCGTATTTCTCCTCAAAAGCAGAGTAGCTCATCCTACTTGCATCAAAATTCTTCCTGATTATTTTCTTTATTTTGACCGCCTTCGAACCACCTGCAATGGCTGGAATCAGAACCATCTCATCCTTGTCTTCAACAAGCGTCTCTTCAATCTCATCATGCCTTAAAAGCTGACCATTTATGGAGATGTTGTAAAAGTTTAAGTCTGAGAGATCGTCCCTAATCTGGGGGAACTTGCTTTTTAGTTCCTCTATGGCATCAATAACCCTCATCTTACCCTCAACCTTTATCTCAACCTCCTTTCCAAGTTTGCTGGCTAAGGGACCGACAAATTTTATTTTCATATCTGCTATCTCTCCTCCTGCTTTATAGCCTCTATGTATTTTTGAGAGGAGAGTCTAAGCTTCTCTCTGTTTATTGATTCTGCATCCATGTATCTGAGTGCTCCTGTGGAACAAAACTTCACACACTCTGGTTCTCCATTGCAAAGGTCGCACTTTATCGGTTTCTTTGTAACCGGATCTAGGAAGTTTGCTCCTAGAGGACATGCGATTATACACCTCCTGCAGGCTATGCA
>WAJY01000063.1 GCA_015523645.1 Geoglobus sp.
CTACATTAAGGGATACAGAGCAAGAGTTGCAGAAAGCATTCTTTACGAGCAATCACCAATGACTTGGAAGGAGCTTTTCTCTCAAAGAAAGAGGTGGTATTACGGCGGATTGGAGCTTTGGAGGTATCTTGGAGAAGTTCTGAGATGTGGGAATGCATGTTTTTCCATTTCATGGCTTCTCTCCTTAACTCTAACATACTTCCCTCTTCTCTACCTTCCCCTTCTCCTTCTCTCACTTCCATCTCTTCTCATTTACTACCGCACAGAAGGGCTAAAAGTTTATCTCGGCATGCTGATTCATGTATTCCTTCTTCAGCTTGCATCCCTTTCAGCAATTCTCAGCTTTTTGAGGAATGAAGCTGTTGAGTGGAAGGCTATGAGAAGGATTGAATAGATCTTTTTTAAAACTAAAAGATAAGCTCGGAAAGAATGGTGTCTATGTCAATTCCAATTTTCTCAAGTTTTTTCTTTGCCCTGTTGAATGCATTGTAGTTGTAGTTCTCTCCATTCCTCCTCTTAACTATAGCTTCAAGCTCAGCCTGACTTAGTATTTCTGAAAGAAAATCTGTCAGCTCATTTCTCTTAAAAACCCTCACCTCTCTTCTCTCAATGAAATCCTTGTTTTTAAATGCTGTCAACATTGCATTCCAGCAGCTTTCGCATTCTGAAACCAGAATTCTAATGTTTCCATTTACATGCCAGCTTTTTTGAGACATGACTCCTCCACAACTGCAGTAACCTCCAAAACCCTCTGATTTCTCTCCTTTTATTGCTCTCTCATTGTAAATAAGAAATCGCAAAGGTTCCAAATAAGCTGTCATCATATAAACAAAATGGCTGAAAGTTTAAAAATTTTTAGACCGGCACAACCTTCTTTACCTCAGGCACCTTTGCTCTAAGCTGCTGCTCAACAAACATTGCAAGAGTTATCTGAGACATCGGACACCCAAAGCATGCACCCAGAAGCTTTACCTTAACTTCTCCGTTATCCTCATCAACATCCACGATGGCTATGTTTCCACCATCTCTCATCAGCGCAGGTCTAATGTCTTTCTCAACAACCTCCTCAATCTTCTCCTTGAGTCCCATAGCCAGAATTTTGCTGAAGACTTTATAAACTTTTTAGTCTATTGCAAGCTCATCAAAAGGCGTGTACTCTTCTGGGACTCTTTCAATGTATCCTGCCTCACTGAAGACCCTCTCCTCAACATATATCGGTGCATTGAATCTCAAAGCCAAGGCGATGCTGTCGCTGGGTCTTGCATCAATCTCGTATGTCATGCTGTTAGCCTTTAGAAATATCCTGGCATAAAAAGTGCTCTCAATCAGATCATCGATAACAACCCTCTCGATTTCTGCATTCAGCCTTTTGATTATCTCAACAGCTAAATCGTGTGTCATCGGTCTAGGTGGTGTCACATCTTTTAATGCCGAGTTTATCGCAAAAGCTTCAGAAATTCCGATGAATATCTGGAGCATTCTGTTCCTCTCATCTTTAAGAATAACAACCGGAGTACCTCCAAAAATGCTCGGTGCCATATAAACTCCGTGAACTGAGACCACTATCATTTAAGTTATTTCATCCATGAAAATATTAATACTTTCCCTTTGTTTTCATCATCCCATTTTGAAAGAATTGATGCTAAACCTCAACTTCAGTCTCAGCTTATAAGCATGTTTAATCCCTCTATAAATGCCTCAACACTTGCCATTATTATGTCTGTTCTTGCCCCCCTTGCGGTAACAATCTTGTCACCCTTTTTCAGCTGAACAATGACATCAACAAGCGCATCGGTGCCTCCTGTAATCGCATCCACATGATAGCTAACAAGCTCAACATCTGTGTAGTTCTTTATAGCCTTTCTTATTGCATTAATAGCCGCATCAACCGGTCCAAGTCCAACTCCTGCCTCTACAACCTGATCGTTCCCTATTCTAAGTTTAACGCTAGCAGTTGGCATTATGTTGGCTCCGCTCACTATTGAAAGATCAAGAAGCTCCACCCTCCTTTCCTTTTTGATCTGCAAGACAGTTTCAACAATTGTTCTTACATCTGCATCTGTAACTCTCTTGCCCTTATCGCCAATGTCCTTAATTCTTTTCAGGATCTCCTTCATCTGCTCGGGTGTAGCCTTGTATCCCATCTCCCTCATTATAGCCTCAACTCCTGCCCTTCCAGCATGTTTTCCAAGAACCAGCGATCTCCTTCTTCCTATTATCTCTGGGGATATTGGTTCATACGTTTTTGTGTCCTTCAAAAGAGCTGAAGTGTGTATTCCGCTTTCGTGCCTGAATGCATTCTCACCAACAACAGCCTTGTTTGGCGGAACCTTAACCCTTGTTAGTCTTTCAACAAGCTGGGAAGTGGGATAGATCATCTCCTTGTTTATCTTGGTTTTTTTTCCATAGAGAAATTCCAAAGCCATAATGACCTCTTCAAGTGCCGCATTTCCGGCTCGCTCCCCAAGTCCATTCATTGCAACATGTATTTCATCTGCACCTCCCTTGACAGCAAAAACCGTGTTTGATGTGGCGAGTCCAAAGTCGTCATGACCGTGAAATGCCACCGGAAGCTTGAACTCCTTTTTCAGATTGCTCATGGTTTCAAATGCTCTCTCAGGTGTGAACACTCCAACCGTGTCTGTGAATGTTAACCTGTCAGCTCCCGCATCAACACCATGTCTGTATAGCTCAAGAATGAAGTTGAAGTCTGCCCTTGAAGCATCTTCTCCACCAAACTCAACAATCAGACCCCTCTCTTTCGCATACTCAATAGCTTGTACTGACATCTCAATTATATCCTCTCTCGTCTTTCCCGGAAATTTGCTGGCGATGTGGATGTCAGATGACGGTGCAACCATGAATATTGAATCTGCATTGGCATCTGCAGCAGAGTCTATGTCCTCGAATTTTATTCTGGCAAAACTGCAGATCTCAGCCTTCAATCCAGCCTCGCTTATAGCCTTGATTGCCTTAAACTCGCCCTCGGATGAAATTGCTGTTCCAGCCTCAATTATGTCAACTCCAAGCTTGTCAAGAGCTTCAGCAATAAGTAATTTCTGCTCAACACTCAAAGATACCCCCGGGGTTTGCTCACCATCCCTAAGTGTGGTGTCGAGTATGATTACACTCATTGCATTCGAAAAATGTGAAATAATGTATAAAAATCTTTGGAGAGGAAATTTAATGAACCGAAACCTGTTCCATTTCGGCGATCTTGTTTAGCTCGGACTGCACTATGGCAGGTGCAATTATAGTTACAAGCCAGAAGACAAGGAACCAGAGGGCTGTGTTGTTGTCCTTCTTTACGAACTTTGAAAAAGCTTCTGCATATCTGTAAAGCCAGTATATGTTTGCAATCGGTATTATCAACAGGATAGCTGTGGGTATGTTACCTCCAAGACCGTTTATTTCTTCCTTTGTTTTGTAGAACCAATACAGAAAGTATATGCCAAGGGTTATTATTCCCAATACATAGACTTTCAGCAAGCTTCTCTTTTCAACCATGTTTTCATTTCAAAATTACATTATTTAAAAAACTTTTCAAATATTTTAAAGCTAAAATTGTTTAAAGCCCGATTTTGCCCATCATAGCTTCAAATCCTGAACGAAACAATAGCACTTCGTTGAATAAAACCTAAAAACTTTTAAATATAGCATAATTGCAACTTTCTTCTGTATGGAAATAAAATACTACAACTTGCTCAGCAAATACGTGACGAGCGAGGAAATTGCAGAGCAGGTATACGAAGACACCACTGACCCCTCAATTTTCGACATCCTTGACTCCTACTGGATATTTAGACCTTTTGTTGCAGTTGATATAGTGAGGGAAAAGGAAACGGGAGATATAAAATATCTGCTCAAAGAACCTGTTCTCAGTAAAGAAGAGTTTGAACTCCTTGAGAAAGTTTACCTTGAGCTGGGAAACATTCTCATTTTAAAAGACATAACAATCGACATATATCAGAAGGAAAAAATTCTGATATCCGCTTTTGAAGAGATTTTGGATGAGTTTAGGGTTGCGCTTAGCCCTGTTTTAAAGCTCAAATACATATACTACCTCTTTAGAGATTTCATAGGCTTAGGACCAATAGATGGTGCAATAAACGATCCCTACATAGAGGATATAAGCTGTGATGGTTACGACATTCCAATATATGTTTATCACAAAAAATATGGGAACATCCCCACAAACATCTCTTTTTCAAAGGAGGAGCTTGACAGATACGTCCAGGCTCTTGTTCAGATATCAGGAAGGCACATAAGCTATGGAAATCCGGTTATAGATGCTTCACTTCCGGATGGTAGTAGATTGCAGGCAACCTATGGTTCTGAGATCACACCAAGGGGGTCGAGCTTTACAATCAGAAAGTTTACGGAAGAACCTCTAACACCAATAGACTTGATAAGATTTGGAACCTACACTCCAGAGCAGATGGCATACTTCTGGCTCGCAGTAGAGCACAAGCTCAACATTCTTTTTGTTGGCGAAACGGCAGCCGGCAAAACAACAACACTCAATGCCGTTCTCATGTTTCTGCCACCAGATGTTAAGGTTGTCTCAATAGAGGATACTAGGGAAATAGCCCTTCGCCATGACAACTGGATATCTGCTGTTACGAGGGAGGTTACGACAGGTGATGAGAAGGTCATAACCATGTATGACTTGCTTAAGGCTGCACTGAGGCAAAGACCAGAATACATAGTTGTTGGAGAGATCAGGGGAATTGAGGCTCAGACTTTGTTTCAGGCAATGTCAACAGGGCATGCTGCATACTCAACACTCCA
>WAJY01000064.1 GCA_015523645.1 Geoglobus sp.
AAAGAAATACCCTCAAGAGTTGATGTCTGGGGATGGGAATTTGAATTCAAAAATCAGAAGTATAGAGTTTTTGGAGTTAATACCGGAGTTCCGCATGCTGTTCTGTTTGTTAACAACCTGGATTTCGATATCACACCTGTTGCAAGATTTTTAAGGTACAACAGCATTTTTCCTGAAGGTGTGAACGTAAACTTCGCCAGAATGCTGAAAAAAGACTCTTTTGAGGTAAGAACATACGAGAGAGGTGTGGAAGCTGAAACCTTGAGCTGCGGAACAGGAAGTGTTGCTGTTGCCGTTGTTGCAAACAAGCTTGGGTTGGCAGGGAAGAGAGTGAATGTCATAACAAAAGGAGGAAAGTTGAAAGTTGAGATAGCAGATAAAACAGCTTTCCTTATCGGTCAGGCTTCTCGAATAGCCGATGGATACATAAATCCAGAGGAGCTAAGGTATGAGGTTTCCTAACAGGCTTGTATTATCTGCAATGGCAGGAATAAACGACTGGAGTTTTGTGATAAAACAGAAAGCTGGCTTTGTCATACTTGGAGGCTTCAATGCAGACAGAAAATCAAATGAGGCTGCAATGATGGTTGTTAAAAGGGGAAGAAAGGAGTTTGTCTTCAGCAAACCTCTAAATTCGATTGAGGAGCAATTGAAAAGAACCCAGGAATTCGAGGGTGTAGTTGGTGTTAACGTGAGATCTGCCAGTATTGATGGATATGTTGAAGTTGCAAAAATCGCATCGGAATTTGATGCAGTTCTTGAAATAAATGCCCATTGCAGACAAAAAGAGTTTCTCAACATTGGATGCGGTCAGATGCTGATGTTTGATGCCGAGAGACTTGCAAAGGTAGTGGAGAAAACATCTAAATACACAGTTACATCAGTTAAAATAAGAGGTGGACTTGATTTGAATTATGAAAAGCTAGCATCCATAATTTTTGAATCTGGAGCGAGCTTTCTTCACGTTGATGCGATGATTCAAGGAGAAGGTTCAGACCTGAATCTTGTGAAAAGCCTCTCTAGCCTGGGTTTTGTAATAGGAAACAATTCTGTTGTTGATGTTACTTCTGCAAGGATGATGCTTGATGCGGGGGCAAAGCTTGTATCATCAGCCAGAGCAGTTTTAAAAGATGCGAGATTTTTTGAAAAACTCCTCCAAGACAGAGTTCTATCCTCTCCCCTTGAGGTGGTTTGATGGAGTTAATTAGGGATATAAATGAGGAGCTAAAAAGCTCGTACATAGACTATGCAATGAGCGTTATTGTGGGCAGAGCACTGCCTGATGTAAGGGATGGCTTGAAGCCAGTTCAGAGAAGAATTTTGTATGCAATGTATGAGATGGGACTTTTCAGCAACAGAGCCTTCAGAAAATCAGCCAGAATTGTGGGAGATGTTCTGGGAAAATACCATCCACACGGAGACACTGCAGTTTATGATGCACTGGTTAGAATGGCACAGGACTTCAACATGCGCTATCCGTTGATAGAAGGACAGGGTAACTTTGGAAGCATAGATGGTGATGAACCTGCAGCTATGAGATACACAGAGGCAAGACTCACAAAGATTGCGGAGGAACTGCTAGCGGATATAGAAAAGGATACTGTTGATTTTGTCCCCAACTTTGATTCAACACTGAAAGAACCCCTGACACTTCCTGCAAGACTTCCAAACCTTCTTGTGAATGGCTCAAGCGGCATAGCTGTTGGAATGGCAACAAACATGCCACCCCACAACATCAGAGAGGTATGCGATGCAATAACAGCATTCATTGAAAATGAGGACATCAGCATTGAGGAGCTTATGGAGATCGTGAAAGGTCCTGATTTTCCAACAGGCGGGATAATTGTAGGGATTCAGGGAATAAAAGAAGCCTACAAAACCGGAAGAGGAAGGATAGTTGTGAGAGGAAAAGTGGAGGTTGAGGAGGATGCTATCATTATAAGGGAGATCCCATACCAAGTGAACAAGGCTAATCTTGTGGAGAGAATTGTTCACATCGCAAGGGAGGGAAAAGCAGAGGAGATAAAGGCTGTAAGAGATGAGTCGGACAGAGAGGGAATAAGAATAGTTATCGAGCTTAAGGCAGGAGC
>WAJY01000065.1 GCA_015523645.1 Geoglobus sp.
AATAGTTCAAGAAAGATAAAAATTTCGGAAAGGGTATACCTTCTTGTAAACAACAGCAGTTTCAATTCGATTGTGAAAAGAGAATACCTTAGGGGAAAATTTTAATTTTCCAATGTAAGAACTCTGAGAGGTGGTGACATGAAGGCTGTTGTAGATCATGATGTATGCACAGGCTGTGGCACGTGCGAGGACATATGCCCGGAGGTTTTTGAACTGGGAGATGACGGGCTTGCACATGTGATTGGTAATTGTGAGGAGTTTGCAGATTGCTGTACTGAAGCAGCAGATAGCTGTCCTGTTGGTGCAATAACAATCGAGGACTGAACTTTCTTTTTCCTTTTTTACAGTAAGGTTTAAATTGTTCGAGATTCAAAGATATGCCAATGCTCAAGTTGTTCTGTCTGACACTGATAGCCATTGTATTGCTTGTAGGCAATGCAAGTGCATGGGAGATCAAGGAAGTAACATACAACACAACAACAAAGGAACTTGAGATAACTTTCATCCTGAACCCCCTTGAAAAAATACTTTCATTCTTTATAGGCGGAGATCTCGTCAAAACCATTGTTGAAAATCTTGTTTATGGAAACTACACCCTTGTTAGCGCTGGATATGATGACGCAAAAATAAGGTTGAATGGTACAGTCTATTTCAGCGAGGAAGTTAGCGTTGTTTTGAAAATGGGGAATGAGACAGAGATCATTTTAAATACAACCCTACTGAATCCTGAGATCTATGAATAAAATCTTATCTCTCTTATTATAAATTCTGGAGGAATTTCCTTTGCAAGCACAATATGCTCGTTTACCTTTATCATTCTTATTCCCGCTTCTCTAGCCTTTTTTGCGTCAACCTCTAAGATTATCGGATCATCTGTTCTAAGCCTTGCTACCTCCTCACTCTTCTGGAGAGTTGTGGAGAGGTGAACGAATGTCTGATTAACAGGCTTTATTCCCAGCTCAAGCAACCTTATGGACTCTTCCTCGCTCGTTCCGTAATAAAGCAAGTCTTCTTCAGCATCTGGCATATCATTCAGCTCAACCTTTACACTGTGCCCGTATCTAGCCCTTATTCTATTGTTTTTTAGCTCATACCTACCCTTCTTATCACTGTAAATCAAAGCCTTAACAACCCATTTGTTAGCCCACCTGTATTTTCTTGCAACAACCCTCAGAAGCTTCTCGAAGTCCACCCATCCATTTTCATCCATTTCAAGCCCGAATTTTTCAGGAAAATGCCTCAAAACTCCGGAAATGAACTTTCCCAGCCTCTCAACCCTTTCCTTTTTTATTATTACCTCACCTTCATACCCGCAATCACATCTTTCTCCGCGATAAAAACCATGCTCTGGACAAAGTCTAACGTCTTCCATATCTTACCACCCATACCAGCGACATCAACGCACCCATTGCACTGCAAGTCTCAAGACTGATGTTCTTGAATGTGATGTCAAGGTTGTATCTTGCCCTATTTATTAAATCTTTTGGAAGACCCCTTCTACCCAGCCCAATCAGAAAACATGCAGAACTCAAATTTGCAAGCTCTTCAAGGCTTAAAACACTTTTCACAGGTTTAGAAGTTGTTGCAATCACCTCTCCAAAATGAGCCGGGATCTTTGATACCATATGCAACCTGCCCTCCTCATCAAGCCTTTTTAAATATTTGCCACCCTCACCGATTGTTGTGTATTCAGTAACGCTCTCAATCATTTCCTCCTTGCTCTGCCAGAACTGAAAGTCCAGGAGCGCGAGATGAAAATCGTATGAATAGCAGAGTGGAGCGGCTCTGGCTATGCTCCTGAGATGAGCCTCATGTAACTTTAACTTGTCATAGGTGTTGACAAGACATGCAACCATCATTTCTCAAGTCCCTCAAGAAACTTAACCATGTTTCTGTAATGACTTCCAAGCCAGTAAAGCTTCTCGCATCTCTCGCAATACCAAAGCTCATATCTCTTTGTCAAATCCTCTTCAATTCCCTCTCTTTCCATAACCTTTCTCGCCTCTTCCTCACTGGGCTTCCTGAGCAGGGTATTGCAAACACTGCATCTTTCCATTTTTATCTCCACATTCACTCCGACATCCCTTAAAACTCGAATCTGATCAATTACACTATCAGTATCAACAAAAAACACCTTTCTTCCCTTCTTCAAACATCTTCCATAAAGCTCCTTGTCCCTTGTAAGAAGAAGTCTGTCCACAAAGTTTTCAGCAAGAAAAGTGTCTTCATCACTAACGTTTAGGTCTCCTATGTAAATAGTATCATACCCAAATATCCTGAGCCACACTGCAAGCTTTCCGAGCATCCTGTCAACTATGAACTTCAAACTTCAACCACCACCTTGGATCGGTGTTCTTGAGCTCTTCAAAAAGTTTTTTCCCTTCCGATGTTCGCAATTCCAAATTCTCTCCGTAAACTCTTGCAGAGTCATTAAAGAGAGAATATACTTTGCTCTGGATAAAAAGCTCAATTTTGTCTGCATCATGAACTATCTCCTGACAATCTTTCATAACTTCCTTCAACAACCTCCCCTCATAAAAGTCAAGCATCTCTGAAAGCACTCTATCTTCATCAACTTTAACGTATCTCCTTGCAAGCTTATGCAGATCGAGAGTCCTAGATTCATGAATGTCATGAAAGAGGGCAAGAACTGCACAAAAGCACGCTTTGTCAATGTCTTTGAAAGTTCTCAAAGCCAGAAAAAATGCAATGACAGCAGATAAAAATGAGTGCTCAGCAACACTTTCCGGTTTTTCAATTCCAAGCTTCAGCCATCCTGCTCTAGGAACATTTTTAAGTGAACACATCTCATACAGAAAGTCAGCCAGACTCATATCCAAACTCGGCTCAATTTTTAAATAAAGATTTTTGCAGAGAGATTTTTCAATGAAGATAGAACTGAATGAGAGGAGGCTTGATGTATTTCTGGCTTTGAAAGAGGGAAAGACTGGAGAAGAGATCGCAGATATCTTTGGAATTAGCAGAGTGGCTGTTTGGAAATTTGTTAAGAAGCTTGAAAGCCTTGGCTATGAAGTTTCTAGAGAAAAAGGCTATAGAAT
>WAJY01000066.1 GCA_015523645.1 Geoglobus sp.
TCAGATCTCTGTTAAAAGCAAGCGATGTTCTGGGATGCAAGGAACTGCTTTGCATAACCTGGGATTACGAAAGCGAGGAGGAGGTTTAAAGGCAAGAAAATCAAATCTGTGCCGCTGTGGAAGTGGTTGTTGAGTTTGCAGTTTTTCAAATTTTTAACCACAAACTTTTTGAAAAAGTTTGTGAATATACATTCTATGAATACAGAAGAGTTAAAGGATATAATACTCCTTCAGAGAGAAGAGATGGAAGAGAAATTCGAAAAGTTTAAAATAATAGAGCGGGAAATGGGTAAAAGTCATTTGCTAAAATTTTTAGAGCACCCGAACATTCTTGCCATTATTGGAGTAAGAAGGTGCGGGAAATCTGTTTTTTCATGGCAACTGTTTTCCGGAAAAAAGTTTGGCTACATAAATTTCGACGATGAAAGACTGGCAGAAATTAAGGCAAGTGACTTAAACAAAGTTTTGCAGGCTTTTTACGAGATTTACGGAACAGATATAGAATATTTTGTTCTCGACGAGCCACAGAACATAGAAAAATGGGAATTGTTTGCAAACAGGCTCAGGAGAACCAAAAAGGTTATAGTTACTGGAAGTAATTCCCAACTCCTTTCCGGAGAACTTGCAACGGCGTTAACAGGCAGATATATTTCTTTTGAATTATTCCCCTTTAGTTTCAGGGAATTTTTAGAGTACAGAGGTATAGAAGTGAGCACATTTAAAACAACGAAAAATATTTCTCAGATTAAGAGATCGCTTGCGGAGTATTTAAAAACAGGTGGATTGCCGGAAACTTATCTATTCGGCAGAGAGATGGCCTTCAGAATTTATTCCGATATCATTGAAAAGGACATTATAAGAAGGCTTAGGGTTAGGAAAAGATCAGCGCTGAAAGAACTTGCAAAATATCTGCTAACAAATTCTGCAAAGGAAATAACATACAGAAAATTATCGCATGTTTTTGAAATAAAGGATGTGCATACAGTGAAAAACTGGATTGAGGGATTGGAGAATGGGTATCTTTTCTTTATTCTTGAAAGATTCTCACCAAAACTTAAGGAGCAGATAATAGCACCGAAGAAGGTTTACTGCATAGATAATGGTATCATTACGAGTGCGAGTTTCAGACTGAGCGAGAACACAGGCAGATTAATGGAAAACCTCGTTGCCATAGAACTGCTAAGAAGAAAATCTTACTGGCACAGAAACTGGGAGATCTTTTACTGGAAAGATCACCAAGGCAGGGAAGTGGATTTTGTTGTCAGAGAAGATTTAAAGGTTAAGCAATTAATTCAGGTTACTTACGCTTCAGAAAAAGATGAGATCGAGCAGCGAGAAATCAAAAGTTTGCTCAAGGCAGGCGATGTTTTCAAGAACAGCAAGCCAGAACTTGTGGTTGTAACCTGGGATCATGAGGGGGAGGAGGAAGTTAAGGGCAAAAGAGTGAAGTTTGTACCGATGTGGAAATGGTTAATTGGAAATAGGTAGATGAATCACAAAAGCCAGAGCATCTAACCTTTTCTTTCCATAAACTCTTCTATCCCTGCCATAAAATCTTCAACATCCTTAAGGTTTTTCTCAACAATTTCCATTATGTATTCCACGCTGACCTCCCAGTATCTGTGACAAGCAGGTTCCTGAATCTTGCCATCTTTGTGAGATTTTCAGCAAGTAGTCCATTTATTTGGTAAACTTGTGTTTTTGCGATAATCCAATAGATTATCACTAAAACACTTTCAAATGTATTTTTCAAGATATTAAGCCAAATCAAATTCTCAAAGTACACATCTAAACCACAGGATGGATAAAGTTATGTTTTTGACTCCTACTTCTGTTGAAGCTACAACAGAATTAATTTAATAAAAACTCATCCAAACAAAAATCCTGTGAAATTCTCCATCATAGCCGAAGAGGGCAGGACAAGAAGAGGAGTTCTTAAGGTAAACGGAAAAAGGCTTGACACTCCAGCCTTCATACCTGTTGCAACACTTGCAAGCGTGAGAGGATTGGATAACAGAGATCTGAAGGAGATGGGAGTTCAGGCGGTGATTGCCAACACATACCACCTTCACATAAAGCCTGGAGATGAGCTCATCAGGGAAATGGGCGGACTGCATGAGTTCATGGGTTTCGATGGA
>WAJY01000067.1 GCA_015523645.1 Geoglobus sp.
CTTTATCAGATCGATCCTTCCTTTATCTGGCTTCTGGTAGTTTTCAGAGATCGGACTGGACTTGAGAGAAGCTCTCCAGAGCTTTTCAGGATTTGCAATGTGCCTAACACCATTTTCATGGCAAATAATCTCTGCATTGTAGGCATTTGAAAGGCTGGCTGCAGCTCCTGAATGATCGAGATGGACATGGGTTACAAAAATGCAGTCAATTCTTTCTATTCCTATCTCCTTCATGGCTTTAGCCAAGTTATTTAGCGTTGATCTTGGTCCTGGATCAACAACAGCCTTCTTTTCAAAATCCAGTATGTATGATGAAATAACTCTTCTTTCTCCCATCGGCAAAAGATCTATGCAATATATTCCCTCAGCAACCTCTTCAACCTCCACCACTGAAATCTGGAGAAGGCTGAAATTTAAAAAACTTGTCAAGGAATTGAGAAGGTTTATATCTTGCTTAATGCTTCCATCTCTTATGGGCAGGGCTTGGAAATTTGGTGATAACATTGACACAGACGTCATAATTCAGGGAAAGTATCTCGTCATAAATGATCCCGAAGAACTTTCAAAGCATGTTTTTGAAAATCTTAGACCTGAGTTTTCAAGGGAGGTTAGGGAAGGAGATTTTGTAGTTGCTGGAGAAAATTTTGGCTGCGGATCAAGCAGGGAACATGCGCCAATAGCGCTAAAAGCCTGCAAAATTGAGGCTGTGATAGCAAAGAGCTTTGCAAGAATTTTTTTCAGAAACTCGATAAACATAGGTCTTAAGGTATTGGAGTGTAGGGAAACAGAAAGGATTGATGATGGTGATGAGCTAAGGGTAGATTATGATAGTGGAGAGATTGTAAATCTGAGCAAGGGAGAGAGGTACAGGTTCAATCCAATTCCTGACTTTTTGAAGGAGATCATCGATAGAGGTGGTCTTGTCAACTATGCAAGATCAATTTACGGTGAGAGGATATGAAGAGAATAGCGGTAATTCCTGGGGATGGAATAGGTAAGGAGGTCATGGATTCTGCAATGATGGTGCTTGAATGCTTGGATCTCCCTTTCGAATACACGTGGCTGGAAGCCGGAGATGCTGCCTTGGAAAAATTCGGGAAGGCTCTTCCAGATGAGACACTTGAGGAGGTAAGAAAGAGTGATGCTGTGCTCTTTGGAGCTGCAGGAGAAACAGCAGCCGATGTAATTGTAAGGCTTAGAATGGAGCTGGATACCTTTGCAAATGTAAGACCAGCAAAAAGCTTTGAAGGAGTGAAAGCCCTTCATGACAATGTTGATATTGTTATAGTGAGGGAGAATACAGAGTGTCTTTACAAGGGTTTTGAATTTGAGATTGAAAAAGGCGTGACCCAAGCTTTAAGAATTATCACGAGGAAGGCTAGCGAGAGAATTGTTAGGTATGCCTTTGAGCTTGCCAAAAGGGAGGGCAGAAGGAAGGTCACAGCCCTGCATAAAGCCAATGTGATGAGAAAGACTTGCGGGCTTTTCAAGGATGTTTTTTATGAAGTTGCCAAAAATTATGAGATTCAGGCTGATGATTACTACATAGATGCTGCATGCATGTACATGGTCATGAAACCCCAGATCTTTGATGTTGTGGTTACAACAAACATGTTTGGGGACATTGTATCAGATCTTGCTGCCGGCATTGTTGGAGGGCTTGGATTAGCCCCTTCTGCCAATGTGGGAGAGAGATATGCCATATTTGAACCTGTTCATGGAGCAGCATTTGATATTGCAGGCAAAGGCATAGCAAATCCAACTGCCATGATTCTTACAGTATGTATGATGCTCAAGCATTTCGGATATGTTGAAGCTGGGAAAAAGCTTGAAAGGGCTGTGGAAAGAACAATTTCAGCTGGAAAAACAACCCCAGACCTTGGAGGTAATTTGAAAACAGAAGAAATGACAAATGAGATTATAAAAAATCTTGATCTTTAAACATCTTTATTTATAAACTTCCCTTTTAACCTCGTCCATTATCTTTACCAGCTTGCTCTCAAAGTCCATTGCGTGGTTCAAAAGCTCCTTCAGTCCAAACTCCTCTATCTCATCAAAATCTTGATGGGATGATATGAAGTCTGAGAGATTTGTTATCGTTGATCTAATGTCTCCATAGCAGTCGTTAAGCATACCAAGTATCAGCATCATCCTGGTTTTCCTGTCAAACATAACCAGCAATCCCATTCACTTAATTTAATAGTTCCGATTCATGCTTTTCAGCAATTTATCAGGATTTTTGATGACAAAGTATAAGTATGATAACTTACTATGAGTTTGAAGTGCGAAAATGAGGAGCAGTTTTATCCTGATCTTGGTCTTAATATTCGGAATTGTAGCTGCAGGATGCACCCAGCAAGAGCAAAAACCGACAACTCCGACTAAAACATCAAAACCATCCCCAACACCTGGGCAACTCTAGACATTGAAAGCATCAAGAAAAAAGCGGTTGAGGATGCGGTTACCCAGCTAATGGTCTTTGCCTTAAACTTCCACTTCGACAATCCCGATACTCCAGAGATAGAGGGAATTAATGTAAATCCAGAGTATGGGTGTTTTGGCTGTCACTTCTCTAAAGAAGCTATTCCGAGGATGAAAGAATGGGGAAGTTCATCCCATGCAGGATTCATCCTTGAATTGAAGGAAAAAGACGTTGCAGCAAGTGTTAAAACTGAAAATGCTCCAGCTTATGTGTTCTTTGACTTTAAGAAATCTGAATATCAGATCTGTCAGAGATGTCACACATCAACAGGCTTCAGAAACTTTGCTGAAAGTCCTCAGAATTACAATCCCGCAAACAACACCTTTATGCTTGTTGGTGAGCAAAGAGAACTCTTGTACTGCTGGGCTTGCCATGATCCGGAAACAAAACAACTCAGAAATCCTGGAAAGTTCTCTCTTACATCCCCTTACTCTGAGCCTGCTGACAGAATCTCTGCAGTTCCAGATTTGGGGAATGCGAATCTTTGCATGGCATGCCATTCTGGAAGAAGCAGCGGGGAAGCCATAAAGACTGCTGAAAACATAAAAACTCATTTCGGAGCGTTTAACTCCCACTACTTGGCAGCTGGAGGAATAATCTTCAGAACCCTGCCTTATGAGTTTGATGGCAGGAGTTATAGTGATTTTAACCCTCATGCAAACATCAAGGAACTCTGCGTAGCATGTCACATGCCCAATGGTGATCACACACTCGAACCTCTAGTTAAGGAAGGAGGAGTTGTTAAGGGTATTAAAGCATTCAAAACTACATGCATCAGGTGTCACGTGAGCGAAGAAAAGAGAATATCTATTTTAAAGGAGAGAGAAGAGCAATACAAAGCGTCTCTCGAATACATAGCAAGTTTGCTTGCTAAAAGAGGAATTTATTATGATGAGAAAGCATACCCCTACTTCTATCCCTCTCCAAATCCTGCTGATGGGAGAGGTCCTGAAAAAGC
>WAJY01000068.1 GCA_015523645.1 Geoglobus sp.
CAGGTGGACTGGCAAATGTTGGAAGCTGTGTATCAAACAGTCACATTGCTGGAGCTTGCATCAAGATTGCAAACATTTTCGCAATGAGACCGCTCAGAGGGAACTATGCTGAGATTGCCGACTATACTCTGAACAGGATCGGTGCCGTTGGCTTCAGCTGGGGACCATACAGCCATAAGGCTGCAAGCATAGCTACCGGTTTTAACAGGCTTGGAGTTCCTGTTGTAGTTGGTCCGCATGGAACAAAATACAGAAGAGCATACATTGGCAAGTACTACAAGCCTGAGAAGTGGTGGGTTTATGATATAAAGACAAGAAGCAAGATGAACATAGAACCAGCTCCAGATTCATTGCTTGTTGCTGTAGAGACAAAGGAAGAGGCTATAGTCCAGCTTGCAAGGCTGACAATCAGACCAAATGACACAAACATGGGAAGGCAAATCAAGCTTACCCATTACATCGAGTTGAGCAAGAAGTATCTCGGCACACTTCCAGATGATTGGTATCTCTACGTCAGGAGCGAATCAGATTTACCTTTGAAGATGAAGGATGAACTCTTGCATATACTTGAAAGTGAGTACGGCTGGAAGATTGACTGGGATAGAAAGAAAATACTTGAAGGACCCATAAGGGGGTATGACGCAGGATTTAACCCAACAATTGTTGAGGAGGTATATGAGAAGTATGCAGGAGAGAAAGCCCCACAATAATATTTTTTGGAGGTGTAGCTAATGGCGGTCAAAAAGGAGGAGAAATATCCTGTTGCGAGAAGGTATCAGATTGCAGACATTCAGGTTAGCAGAGAGGCTACTGCTGTTAAGCCTAGTCTTGTTTCCAATGTTATCAAAAGGGCAAAGAATCCGGTTCTTGTTACCGGAGGACAGCTATTAAAGGAAGAAAAGTTAGTTGACATTGCAGTTAAGTTCTATGAAAAAGGAATACCGATAATAGCAACAGGAGGATCAAGCAAGCCTTTAATTGAGAGAGGTGTTAAGCCATTATCTTCTGTTTTTACCCTTCATTATGTGACCCAGTTCATGCTTGATGATGAATGGAACGGATTCAACAACACAGGAAGGTATGATGTTGCAATCTTTCTGGGATTCCTCCCCTACTATCTTTCCAGAATGCTTTCAGCGTTGAAGCACTTTTCGAAGATAACAACAATCAGCATAGATGAGTTTTACCAGCCCCATGCAAAGTTCAGCTTCACAAACCTTACAGCCAATAAAGAGCTTTACTACAAAATGCTTGAAGAGGTTGTGAATGGATTGGGAGGTGGTAATGATGGTTGAAAGAAAGAGAATTGAGATTCCTGAAGGTGTTAAGATTAAAGAAAGTGTTGGTGAGGAAACAGAGTTCCCGTTTGACATCTCACCCATGTATGAGGGTGAGAGAGTAAGGAAGGGAGACATGTATGTTGAGCTTGGAGGCACAGCCCAGTCAGGCTTTGAGCTCGTCCTTGCTTTGCCTGAGGAAGAAGTTGAGGACATGAAGGTAACTCTCGTAGGTCCCGATCTTGACGAAATGGAGGAAGGTAAAGCCTATCCCTATGCGATGATCTATTACATTGCAGGAAGTCAGGTTGAGCAGGATCTTGAACCTGTTATCGAGAGAAGAAACCATGACTTTCAGAATTACATTGAAGGTTACATGCACCTAAATCAGCGTTATGACATCTGGATAAGAATCAGCAAGGGAGCGATGAAGAAGGGATTGAAGAGTTTGACGCAAATAGCCAAGGCTACAATGCTCCTTTTCAAGAATGAACTTCCATTTATAGAGAAAATAGAGGCACTCTACATTACAGATGGCAATCTTGTGGACAAACTGCTTAATGAGGTTGCAATGCCCATATATGATGAGAGAGACGCGAGAGTTGAGAGCTTGCACGATGAAGATGTGGATGAATTCTATTCGTGCACACTCTGTCAGAGTTTTGCTCCAACAAATGTCTGTGTTATAAGTCCAGACAGACCTTCGCTTTGTGGAGCCATAAGCTGGTTTGATGGAAGGGCTGCAGCAAAAGTAGATCCTGAAGGTCCAAACAGAGCAATACCAAAGGGTGAGCTTCTAGACCCAATAACCGGAGAATATTCAGGAGTTAACGAGTTTGCAAAGGAGGAGAGTGGAGGAGAGTATGACAGAATCAAGCTTCACAGCTTCTTTGAAAACCCGCATACATCATGCGGATGTTTTGAGGTTATAGGCTTCTACATGCCTGAAGTTGACGGAATTGGATGGGTGCACAGAGGTTATCCTGAGCCTGCTCCAAATGGTTTGACTTTCTCGACAATGGCAGGTCAGACAGGTGGAGGAAAACAGGTTGTGGGCTTTCTTGGAGTTGGAATAAGCTACTTCAGGAGCAAAAAGTTCATCCAGGCTGATGGCGGGTGGTACAGGACTGTATGGATGCCGAAAGAGCTGAAGGAGAGAGTTGCGAAGTACATTCCTGAGGATGTTAGAGACAAGATTGCAACCGAGGAAGATGCAACCACAATAGAGGAGCTAAAGGAGTTCTTGAAGAAGGTTGATCATCCGGTTGTTACTGGAGTAGTAAGACCCGTTGATGGCAAGAAGATAACAGATGGATGGGCTGAAGAGGAGGAGATCGAGGAAGTGGCAGAGGAGGTTGCTGAAGAACCAGCCACAGTTGAACAGACTGCTCAGCCTCAACCCATGCAGATCCAGCCAGTACAGCAGATGTCTGTGCAGATGCCCCAGATGCCAGCATTTCAGATGCCCCAAATTCAGCTATCATCCCAGCCATCCACTCCAGGAATAAAGCTGATAATCAAGGATGCAAAGATAGTGATCGACAAGGTAATCATAAGGAGTGAGGAGAAAAAGGGTGGAAAGTAATGACAGATCAAAGGGAAAAGGATCAGGAGCCTAAATTTATCAAAATTACATTGAAAGGAGCAGAAATAAGAGTCAGCGAGCTTATAATAGAGGAGTGAGTATGACGACAATTGCTGTAACAGGAAAGGGGGGAACAGGCAAAACCGTTCTCTCAGCCCTTTTAATCCATTTTATCTCTCAAAAAACAACAAATGTTCTTGCTGTTGATGCAGATCCAGACAGCAATCTTCCAGATGCATTGGGAGTTGCTGAGCTTGTGGAAAACACTTTGGGTGATGTAAGGGAGGTATTTCAGGTAAGCAGAGATGAGATGGGAACGACAAACAAGGAGCAGTGGCTTGAGGGAAAGGTTTATGCTGAGGTTATATGCGAATGTGACAACTTCGACCTTCTTGTTATGGGGAGACCTGAAGGAGAAGGATGTTACTGCTTTGCAAACAATCTGCTTAGAGGAGTATTGAGGAGGCTCATGAGGCACTATGATTACATAATCATCGACAGTGAAGCCGGACTTGAGCACTTCAGTAGAAAGACGATTGAGAGTGCTGATTACATAATTGTCGTTACGGACATGTCAAAAAAAGGTCTATCTACAGCCAAAAGAATTAAGGAGTTGAGCGAAGAGCTAGATCTTGGTTTTAAGGAAATATTTCTTGTTGGTAACAGAATAACAAATAAGGAAGCTGAGGAGGTTATTAGGAGTTTTGCCGAGCAAAACAACATCAAGCTTTTAGAGTTTTTGCCGTATGATGAGAAGATTGCAGAACTGGATCTTAAAGGAGAGCCAATAGTAAATCTGCCTGAAGATTCTGCCTACTATCAGAAGGTTAAAGGAATAGCCGAAAAGATAGAGGAGCTTCATGTGAGATCTATCACAAGCTGATTGTCGGGGGTGTTTGGATGGCAAGAAAATTCACCATCGAGGAATTTTTTGAAACACTCAAAAAATACAATGTAGAGGAGCTTGAGGGTGTGAGAATTGAGGGTGATCTGGAAATTGAGATAGAGCCGGGGAGTGGTATTGATGCAAACCTCATCAATGCAGTAGCCATGCTTTCAAACTACATGCAATTGATCCAGGAGTTTGGGAATTTTCTCTATCATGCAAACATGGCTCTTTCATACTTGCAAAGACTCTCATCTGCCCTTGGCATTCAGATGCCATTAGTTGTACAACCCCAAGTCCAGCCTGCTGTGGAGGTTAAGCCCGAGAAAATCCCGGAGTTCAAAATTCCGGAAAAACTCATTTCTGCAAAGTTTGAGCCGTACAAGGTTGAGTATCCAGGGAAGATAGAGGAGGTAACGCTTGGAGCAACCAGGGCAGATGGAGGAACCAGAGAGACTACCGTGACTATTGGTGGTGAAAAGAGCTTGGCTTTCTACACATTTGATGCCATGAACGAATACATGCCTGCAATTGCAATTGACGTCTTTGACAGAAAGCCGATGCTTGCAAAGGCTGTTAGAGAACACTATCAAGATGTTCTTGAAGATCCGGCAGAGTGGGCAAAGAAGGCTGTAAAGGAGTTTAATGCGGATCTTGTTACAATTCATCTCATAAGCACAGACCCTATGCTTGAGGATACTCCAGCAAGTGAGGCTGTAAAGGTTATTGAGGACATTCTTCAGGCTGTTAAAGTTCCTCTGATAATCGGGGGTTCGGGAAACAAGGAAAAGGATCCTGAGGTTCTTGAGAAGGCTGCTGAGGTCACAGAGGGAGAGAGGGTTATGCTTGCTTCAGCCACCCTTGACATGGACTGGGAGAGGATCGGAAATGCAGCAAAGAATCACGGGCATGTTATTTTGAGCTGGACTCAGATGGACATAAACAACCAGAAAACACTGAACAGATACTTGCTTAAAAGGGTTGGCATAGACAGAAACAGCCTTGTGATGGATCCAACAACTGCTGCGCTTGGCTATGGTCTGGACTACGCCTACACAAACATGGAGAGAATAAGGATCTCAGGTCTGAAGGGTGATACAGACCTCAACTTCCCGATGTCAAGTGGTACAACAAATGCATGGGGTGCAAGAGAGGCATGGATGATAGACTCGCCTATTGAAGGTGATACACCGTGGGGTCCGAGAGAATTGAGAGGTCCAATATGGGAGATAGTCACAGGAATGACTTTGGCTCTTGCAGGAGTGGATCTCTTCATGATGATGCATCCTGGAGCTGTTGCAGTGTTGAAAGAATGGATGGGAATGCTCCAGGGGATTGTTAAGGAGAGCATAGAGAACGTGGATGACTGGATAACAATGGAGGTGTGAAGATGAAGGTAAAGAGTCCCCTTGAGGTTTACAAGTTCCTTCCTCAAACAAACTGCGGTGAATGTGGCTTTGATACCTGCATGAGCTTCGCAGCCCAGATAATAGACAGGAGTGTGAAGCCAACAGACTGCCCTCCTTTGGTTGAGAATGCCAAGAAGGATAAGAAATTTGAAAAGAAGCTAAACGAGCTCATTTCTTTAACCTCTCCAGAGATTCTAGAGGTTGAGATCGGTGTTGGAGACAATGCGATAAAGATAGGTGGAGAGGATGTATTGCACAGACATGAGCTTACATTCTTCAATCCCACAGCCTTCTTTTTTGATGTTTACGATACAATGGATGAGGAGCAAATTCACGAGAGATGCAGCAAGGTTGTTGAATACAGAAAATTCTATGTTGGAGACTTTATAACCCTCGAAGGCATAGCAGTGAGATGCACATCAAACGATCCTGAGAAGTTCAGGAGTGTTGTGAAAAAAGTCTCTGAATACGGAAAGCCCATGGTTCTGATATCAATGAATCCAGAATGCATGAGGGCTGCCCTTGAAGAAGTAGCAGATCAGAAGCCTTTGATCTACGCCGCAACCGAAAAGAACTGGAAAGAATTTCTGCAGCTTGCCCTTGAATTCAAGGTACCGGTAACTGTTAGGAGCAAAGACCTTACAATTCTAAAGAGCCTTGCAAAAACCTTCAGAGAGAATGGTGTGAGGGATATAGTTCTAGATCCAGTAACTGAACCGATTGGGGATGGGCTGAGGGGAACATTTGAAAGGGTTATTCAGTTACGAAGAACGGCAATACTGGGGGAAGACAAGGATGTGGCTTATCCAATAATGATCACCCCAATTTCAGCCTGGCTGATTGAGGGTGATGAGATAACCAAAGGCTATTGGGAAACTGTTTTGGCATCAACGTTCATAGTCAAGTATGCTGATGTTATGATATTCAAGAACCTCGAGCAGTACACTGTCATGCCCTCGGTAATACTGAGATACAACATCTACACAGACCCAAGAACACCTGTTCAGGTTGAGCCAGGTCTCAGGGAGATAAATAACCCATCTCCTGACGATCCTGTTTTTGTCACCACAAACTTTGCCCTAACATACTACACAGTTGAGAGCGATCTCACAAGTGGAAACATAAAGTGCTGGCTTCTTGTTCTCGACACGGAAGGCTTGGGAGTCGAAGTGAGTGTTGCAGGAGGTCAATTTACTGCAGCAAAGGTAAAGGATCTGATAAAAGAGACGGGAATTGAAAAGAAGGTAAATCATAGGTATCTCACGATTCCAGGGTTAGCAGCAAGACTTCAGGGTGCAATTGAGGACGAAACAGGATGGACAGTTTTGGTTGGACCGATGGACTCAGGCAGAATAAAAGGATGGTTGGAGCAGCAGTGGCCACCTGAGAAAAAGGAGTAGCTTTATAAATTTCCATTTTTCTCTTTTCCTATGTATCAGCTTAGGTGCATAGATTGTGGAGCAAGCTTTCAGGATGATAATCTTTACAATTGCACTGAATGTGGGGGATTGCTGGAGATCCTTTTTGATGTAAGTCTGGCAGACTTCAAGCTCGATGGCAGCAACATCAGCGTTTGGAAATACAGAAGCTTGCTCCCAGTCAGAATAAAGCCGGTCACCCTTTTTGAAGGTGGAACTCCCATATATCCATTCAAAGTTGAAGGTAAGGGTAGAGTTTACATCAAACATGAAGGCATGAATCCTTCTGGTTCGTTTAAGGACAGAGGAATGACTGTCGGTGTAACGAAGGCTGTAGAGCTTGGAAAAAGGAGTGTTGCTTGTGCATCAACTGGTAACACCTCTGCATCAATGTCAATGTATTCTGCCAGAGCTGGCTTGAATGCATATGTTTTACTTCCAGCAGGCAAGGTTGCTCTTGGAAAGCTTGCACAGGCGGTTATGCATGGAGCGAAGGTGATTGCAATAAAGGATAACTTTGATGTTGCCCTGAGGCTGGTTAGAGAGCTCAGCGAGAAAAAGGGAATGTATCTTCTCAACTCAGTAAACCCTTTCAGGCTTGAGGGTCAGAAGACGATTGCATTTGAGATTGTTGATCAGCTCGGTTTCGTTCCTGACGCCGTTTTCGTTCCAGTTGGAAATGCTGGCAACATATCTGCAATTTACAAGGGTTTTTTGGAGCTTAAAGAGGCAGGATACACAGACGAGATACCCAAAATGATTGGTGTTCAGGCAGAAGGTGCGAATCCGATTTACAAGGCATATGTTGAGGGAAAAGAGGACATAGAACCACTTAAAAATCCCGAAACAATAGCAACAGCCATTAGGATTGGAATGCCTGTGAATGCTAAGAAGGCGCTTAAAGCCATTTATGCTTCAAAAGGAAAGGTTATCCAGGTTAGAGATGACGAGATAGTTCAAGCCCAAAAACTTCTTGCAAGGCAGGGAATAGGAGTTGAGCCTGCAAGCGCTTCAAGTCTTGCTGGATTGCTTAAAGACGATTCTGAATTTGAAAACTCGGTCTGCATAGCCACAGGAAACTTGCTTAAAGATCCAGAAGAGGTTGTGAGGGTTATAGGAAAACCAATTGAGGTGGAAGCGGATATCAGAGAGATAGAAAAAGTTCTTTAAACCCTCTGTAGAGTTTTTCAAATCTTTTTCTGCTTCTCTCAAGCTTCTCAATACTCTCAGTCAGGTTTTCATGTACTGTTATCTCATCAACGATCACACTTCCATTTCTTGCAGCAAGAAGCTCAACTCTCTCCTGAGCAGAAATCTCAACAACAAAGTTTTTGAGTGATATTATCCCAGCTCTTCTGAACCCGGACGTTTTGCAAAGCCTGAGAAGATCGGACGTTCTCTCTATGTTTCTGCAAGCCACATGCAGAATCGGAGGGTTCATCATAAGCCAGGTTTCCATTCTTCCTCTTTTAATAGCTTCCACAACATCAGAGACCTTTGGAAACTCATGCCATTTACCAAGGAAAACAGCATTCTTTTTGTCTCCAAATTCCGGCAGATCTATCACAGCGATTCTTCCAGCACAGCTTGAAAGCGTGACAAAATCAAAGCAGGAATTTATAAGGTCTGTGAGAGGTTTTATCCACTCATCAATCTCAGATCTTCTGTATTTTCTCAGCCTCTCATCTCTGAACTCCTCCCAGTTCATTCTCTCAGCCTATCAACAATTCTTTTCAAAACCTCTTTGTCTAGGGTTACGCTTTCTCCATGCCCGGGATATACTTTTGAGACCTTTGTTTCAGCCAGCCTTTCCAAGCTTTTGATGTATGCCTTTTGATTCCAATTGAAATTTCTTGAAGATGGTTTGATTTCATATCTTCCAGCTATCAAATGCTTCCTTCTCACTCTAACTAAATCTCCACAGATAATGCTATTTTCAATTATTACGCCAATGCTACCTGGCGTATGACCGGGAAAATGCATAAAAGAGATGTCAAGGTCTTTCAGATCTGAGGGCTTGAAGTGCGCCATCGGCTTTAGCCTTTCAAGCCTCTTTGCAATCTTTCCAACTACACCATTAAAAAGAAATTCATCAAGACCTTCAAGGTATGGATGTTCATCTTTGTGGGCATAGACCTTGCAAGAGAAATAATCTGAAATTTCCACAGCACTCCCAGCATGATCATAATGTCCGTGAGTTAGGATTATTCCGTCAATCTGCTCCATTTCTCTCACTCTCTTAAGGTTTCCCGGGATGCCGGTGTCTATAAGATAGGATTTGCCTTCGAAGTCAATCAAGTAAGCATTGCATCCTCTTAGGCTTAGCCTCTTGATCATGTTCTTTCCTTTGCAGAATGAAATATAATTTTCTCCTAAGTTTTTTTAAACCGCAGAATAAAGGTTTTTTATGTATCGCTTTGTTGATCACACAGCCGACATCGCATTTGAGGTTGAGGCTGAAAGTCTTGAAAAACTCATAGAAGATGCGACAATGGCATTTTACTCTGCATTTGCTTATCTCGACGTGATTGATGACACCAAAACTATTGAAATTGTGGTTGAGGAACATTCTCCAGACTTCCTTCTATTTTCGTGGTTAAATGAGCTTCTTTACATATTCGACACAGATCATTTTGCAGGCAAGAAAATCCAGGTTCATGTTGAAAAAGATGGTACCATAAGAGCTGAGGGAAAAATATGGGGTGGAAAGTTAAGTCCCGAAAAAGTCAGACTCGAACCCAAGGCTATAACTCTCCATAATTTTAGGGTTGAAAAAACAGAAAAAGGATGGAAGGCTTTTGTTGTGATTGATATATGATTATTTCGTTGTTTTCCTCGATAATCTACCCTGAAGACCATGGAAAACTGAGAATCCCTCAGCAAGAGATTGGTCAATACCGAGAGAATCGAATGAAACCAGATCTTCACGATAAAGTGAATAAGGCGAATCTCTTGCGACAGGCATCACATGTCCATCTCCAAGCTTAACTTTAACCCATCCCGTTACCCTTTCCTGAGTTTTGTCTATGAAGGCGTTAAGAGCATCAAAAAGGGGGTCGTTGATTAAGCCGTAGTAAACAAGCTCTGCCCACTCTTCCTCGACAAACTTCTTGAACTTCAGCTCTCTTCTTGTTAGAACAAGCTTCTCAAGGTCTCTGTGGGCGGTGATGAGTATTGTGGCAGCGGGATGCTCATAGTTCTCTCTCGCCTTCAATCCAAGCACTCTATCCTCCATCATGTCAGTTCTGCCCACTC
>WAJY01000069.1 GCA_015523645.1 Geoglobus sp.
AAAACGCAGTATGAAGGGAGAAACATCGCTTACTCATCAATAATCCTCCTTCAGGCGAGGAAAATGGTTTCTTACCTCAGAGGAGAAGGGAAAAGCGATAAGAAAGGTAAAGGCTGAAGATCTGAAACAGATTGTTGTTACAGGGAAATCCTCCATAAGCAGTGATGCAATCAGGTTACTCCTGAAAAACAGGGTTGATGTTGTTTTTCTTGATAAAGGAGATGTTATTGGCAGATTGACACATCCGCTTGTGGGAACTGCAAAGACAAGAAGAGAACAGTATTATGCCTATAACGATAGAAGATCTGTTCATCTTTCAAAGGAGTTTGTTAAGGCTAAGATGAGAAATCAGATGACAATTCTGATGAACCTTGCAAAAACGAGAAGGGATTCAAATCCAGAAACTGCCGGATCTCTTGTGGAATCAAAAAATGAGATTGAACGATGTTTGAGAGATCTCGAAGAACTTGATGCTGAGAGAATTGATGAAATAAGAGAGCAAATTCTTGGAGTTGAGGGCAACGCCTCAAAATATTACTGGGATGCCATATCTGAGGTTATACCTGAAGAGTATGGATTTAAGGCTAGAAAGGGAGTTGAGGCTGGGAGTCCAAGGTATGCTCAGGACATTGTGAATGCGATGCTCAACTATGGCTACTCAATTCTTCTTGCCGAATGCACAAAAGCTCTTGAGCTTGCAGGACTCGATCCCTATGCAGGGTTTCTTCATGTAGATATCTCCGGCAGGAGTTCTCTCGCCATAGATTTCATGGAGAACTTCAGACAGCAGGTTGTTGACAGGGTTGTGCTCAGACTCATCTCATACAGACAAGTGAAGCCTGAAGATGGTGAGGTGAGAAATTTTGTCTGCAATCTGAATGACAGAGCGAGAAGAACACTTCTCCTTGAAATTCTCAAGCGTTTTGACTCAAAAACGCAGTATGAAGGGAGAAACATCGCTTACTCATCAATAATCCTCCTTCAGGCGAGGAAAATGGTTTCTTACCTCAGAGGAGAAGGGAGATATGAGGGGTTTTTCCAGAGGTGGTAGCGTGATAGATGTTAGCGATATCGTTCAGTATCTCTACTGCCCCAGAAAGGTTTACTTTCTGAAGGTAGCAGGAATAAAAATTGAAAAGCCAAAGATGGAGGAGGGGAAAAGAGCTCAGGCTGAAGTCGAGAGAAATCTCAGAAGATTTGCCGAAAAAATAGGTGGAAAGCTTGAGACAGGCATATATCTTGAAAGTCAGAGACAGGGTTTGAAAGGACTGCTTGATGCCATGATAAATGCTGATTCAGCTATCTATCCGGTTGATGTTAAGCTGTCAAGGTTTGATTCTCTCAGTTACCCATGGAAAATGCAGCTGACAGCTTATGCCATGCTTCTTGAGGAGAACTCTGGAAAAAGTGTAAGAAAGGGATACATTTACATTGTGGGAACGAGAAAGCTGATTGAGGTCAGAATCGAACCTGAGGACAGGCGTGCACTGATGAGAATTGTCAAAGAGGTTGAGGAGATTATTGAGAGTGAGAAATACCCGCCTACATCTAAATCAAAAAAATGCAATTATTGCGAAGTCTCTGAATTCTGCGTTTAGATGAATTCAATGCTCTTATCCTTCACAAGCTCAACACCGGTGTTGCTTATCACAACTGCAGTTGATGCACACCTCATGCATAGCGGAATGATGAATATGCAGTCCCTTTCATCCTGAACGAACTTCCTCACCATTCTTGCCAGAACCTCCCTGTCATTCGGATTTAACTCTCCTCTGAATGCTGAATACTGCACTCTTGTCAGCCCGAATCTCTCCAGAAGTTTTGAGAGCTTTGTTCTGGTATAGTTGTCTGATATGTCGTAAACAACAAGGTGAAGCATATCGAATCTACGAAAGGAAATTTAATATAAGCTTCTCCTCAGCAAGTAACTGGAGGTGATGAGCCATCACCTCCAGCCTCACTGAATGTTCTCATCAGCTCAGCATAATGGCATCAGCACTGCTTATAACCTGCCTTTCCGTAAATTCATTCCACCTGAATACATTACAGGCATACCCGAGTACATTTTTCGCATCCGCCACCTCTTCCTTGCCCATCCACTCCCTTACGATGCTGAACCCTTCCTATTGATTCTGCGCTCTATACCTCTGAATTCTTAACTTGCTTTTGGAAGTGGGAATCCAGTTTTCCACCAAAAGGCACGTTAAAAATGGGCCCTCTCTTCATAAGGGTTTTAGATACAGCTCTCTGAACTCCTCCATAACCTTCAAAAACCTTCTTTTCCCACCACCTCTGTTTTCGTGGGCTGAGATGTTGTCAGCAACAATCAGAGCATCCAGATTCAGGTAAGCCAGTTTTTTCAGTTTTGCATCCCTGTTTAAACTAAACCAGACCTCTCTGACCACCCCTTCCACGTATTTTTTAGTGCTGTTCGCTATTGCACCCCTTCTTTCTGCAACGAGCCTCAAGGCTCTGTCGAGAGCTTCGATTTCGCTGCCGTTCAGCATCGATTCAACATCGGCATAGAACCTTCCAAACATCTTTATCCCGTTTTCAACATCCCTCTTGTCAACCTTCGGAGCCCTCAGTCTGACGTTCATGGCATGGTGATGGAAAAAGATGGCGAAAATACAGGTGTTTCGCATTATATCGAGATTCTCAACATTTTTAAGCTCAAACTTTACGAGTTCCTTAAAAAAGTAGTCGGCAATGAAGGTGGAAAGGTACTCGTGACCTCTGAATGATAGCCTATCCCATGGCCTTTGATAGAAAATCTTCCCCGAATCGTGGAAAATTATTGACAGCCTGATCGCCCTGCTGAAATCTGCAAAACCAAGCTTCCTGGCGTATCTTCCGATTCTAGATTTTTCAACATCTCTGACGAGTTCGAGAGCGTGCTCTATGTGTTTTTTTAATGTCTCCTCCTTTACCTTTCCACCTTCCTCCCACCTGTAACTAAGAATCTCCATCCCTCACCCCATTAAAAGTCCCAGTTCGCTGTCGTATTCAGCTTCCACCACAACAGCAGCAATGTTCACGGAATCTCTCAAATAGCGCTTTTCATTCGCTATTGCGTAATCTTTTATCACTAAACTCTCAGACTCAGTCTCCTCACCTCTTTCAATGAAAACTGCCTTTAATGGTTTGTACTTCAGCACTCGTATGTCCACCGGAACGCACAGTTTGGTTAGCATCTCTAAATTCACCCTTCCATCTGTGGTGCATGAATTCAGCAATTCCCCATCCACGACGGGAACGAGAAGACTTTCACGAACGAAACTGCCTTCAAGCTCAATA
>WAJY01000070.1 GCA_015523645.1 Geoglobus sp.
GATTCGAGGTTATTGAAGCGTTCCAAAAAAATTAAAAACCCCTCCTTCGAAAGCTTAGGGATTAGGGAGGTGCTGTACAATGATGGCTAAAGTAGTCGAGTTACTTCTTACTGCTGAAATTTTCAACAGGAACCCCTCTCTCGTTGAGGATGATATTCCTAAAGAAATAAGAAAGGTTTTTTACTCAAATGGGAGTCTTACAAGACCTCTGGTTGTAAAAGAGAACATGGTAAAGTCTTACGTTTCCTATGATGAGAAGGAATTGAGAAAACTCCCCTTCATAGACATAAACAACTTCAACAGGCAGATCAAAATAACATCGTTTGAACTTGCTGTGAAATGGCTGGCAAAAAATGGTGTTGAGCTAATAAAGAAAAACCCTGTTTTGGCTTATTACTATGAAAGCTACGATTCTCTGGATGTTTCATACGTCGAGGCAAAGAGGTTCAGCAAACCAAAGCACAGTGATGCAGAGTGGCTCAGGAATGTTATTGATGAGCTTAGCAAGAATGAAGAGACTGCCGAGATGCTCAGCCTTGTCAGAATAACGTCTCCTGAAGAGATCGAGGACTCTCTTTCAAGTGTTGTGCTTGAGGACAGTCAGCTTATGGAGATAAGGAAGATCGAGGTTGCGATGGAGGAAAGGGAGTGGCTCAAGGAAATAGGATTGAAGGAGGTTGGAAAGCTCCTTTTTGTTGGTCCTCCCGGAACAGGAAAAACAACAACGGCAAGGGCATTGAGTAAGGAATTATCCCTTCCACTGCTTGAGGTGAAGCTTTCGATGATAACAAGTCAGTTTCTTGGTGAGACATCAAAAAACATCGAAAAGGTGTTTGAGATTGCAAAAAGGCTCAATCCATGCATACTTTTTATAGATGAGTTTGATTATGTGGCAAAAACAAGAACGAGCGATGAGCATGCTGCTGTAAAGAGAGCTGTAAACACGCTTCTCAAGTCAATTGATGAAATAAGCTTAGTTGAAGATGGCGTTTTGCTTATAGCTGCAACAAACCATCCTAGCTTGCTCGATTCTGCTGTCTGGAGGAGATTTGACAAGATAATAGAATTTCCTGAACCTTCTGAAAGTGTAAGGAGGAGAATTTTCGAGATCTCGCTTGAAAAAATTCCAGGAAATTACAGCATTGACAGACTGGTTGAGATGACAGAGGGATTCACCGGAGCTGAGGTAAAGCTTGTTGTAAGGGAGGCTGTCCTGTCGGCACTTCTCAATGGAAAAAAGGAGCTTAGCATGGAGAATCTTGTTAGGGCTGTTGAAGAGGTCAGGGATAGGCTCAATCTTAAGAACTCCTACTGAAGATGAAGCTGACTATACTTGGCACAGGAGATTCGCCTGGAACACCGGTTATCGGCTGTCACTGCAGAACTTGTGAGCATGCAAGAAAAAATGGATGGGAGAGGCTCAGGTTCTCCATTCTCCTTCAAAACAATGGAAAAAGTGTTTTGATAGACACATCTCCTGATATGAGAAAACAGCTTTTGAATGTGGGAGTTGATAGGGTTGATGCTGTCATCTGGACTCACTCACATTACGATCATTTTGCAGGCTTTGGTGACTTCTATAGAGTTCAGAGCGGTGTGAACGTTTTGAGCTCCGCCGAAGTCCTTGAGGATATCGGCAGGTTCATGTACTTTATGAAATACAGGGAAAGGCAGGTTGAGGTTTATGAGCCAATAAAAATCTTTGGTATGGAACTCATTTTGATTGATGTGAATCATCCACCCATGAGAAGATCCCATGGCGTGGTTGTGAACTTCAGGGGAAAGAAGATTGTTATAACTGGTGACACGAATTCTGAAATTTCTCAGAGGAGCATCGATGAGATGATGAATCCGGATCTCCTTATCGTTGATGCCATAGCACCAGAAGGATACAGGCTCAGGAAACACATGAATGCTGGAGATGCCTTCAGCCTATCTAAAAAGCTAAATGCCAGGAAAACCCTTTTCATCCACGTTGGTCATTTCTACCAACCAAACTCCAAGTATCCAATTGCAAGGGACTTTCAGTCCTTCCATTTCCATGAAAATCTGGCTTTAGACTCATTTCTCTGAGTATATGCCTTTGCAAGCTTCACTGACTTATTAAGATTTTTATAAAATATAGTTCATCTGTTTTTATGGTAAAGTGCATCGGACTTGATATTGGCGGGGCAAATCTAAAGTATGCGGACACTGAGGGAGACTTTGGAATAATTTATTCTCCGATATGGAAGAATCTGGACATGCTTGAAGAAAATCTCAAAGAGATTGAGAGAAAGACAAATCCTGATGTTGTTGGTGTGGTTTTGACGGCTGAGCTATCAGATGTTTTTCGAAGCAAGGCTGAAGGAGTGAGATTTGTTGAGAAGGTTGTAAAGAGGGTTTTCAAAAATGCTTATTTCATGAGTATAGATGGTGAGCTAAAAAAAGAAATAGACATTCCTGAAAAGTTTTTTGCAAACAACTGGATTGCAAGCGTGAGATTTCTTCTGACAGATTATTCGGATTTCATATTTGTGGACATGGGATCAACAACAACCGATATAATTCCTGTGAAGGGTGGTGAGATTCTTGCAACCAAGACTGACTTTGAGAGGTTGAAAAGAAGAGAATTGCTTTATTTTGGACTATTGAGAACTCCCACCTTTTTCCTCCTGAAAGACAACTGCTCTTCAGAATTTTTCTCAATCACAGCAGATGCAATGCTGGTAGAGGGAGTTATAGGCGAGGAAGATTACAATTGCGAAACTCCAGATGGAAGGGGAAAGAGTTTGGAAGAATGCATGCAAAGACTTGCAAGGCAGTATTGTGCTGATCTCAATGAGGTTGGAATGAACTTCATAAAGGAAAAGGCTCATGAAATAAAGAGGGAGATGGTCAGGAGAATTTCAGAGGTTTTGAAGGAGAAGGGAAGAAGATATGGTTTGGAGAGTGTTATTGGTTGCGGTATTGGTGAAAAGATAGTTGAGGAGTCTGCAATACTTTCAGGCTTGAACTACATCTCTTCTGAGAGAATTTATGGAGGAGTATCTTACACATTCCCTGCATATGCAATTTCAAGGCTGGTGGAGATGCATGATAGTTGTTAAGCTTGGAGGAAGTGTTGTGGAAAATGCTAAAAACATTATAGAGGAGCTGAAGAGATGCGAGAGAGACATTGTCATTGTTCCGGGGGGATGGATTTTTACAGAAGAGGTTAGGAGAATGAATTTGGATGACGATTCTGCACACTGGATGGCAATACTTGGGATGAACATGTATGGCTACTACCTCTCAAGGTATGCCGATCTCATCGAACCTGAGGAATTTGATTTTAATCCTGATGGTGTTAAAATTCTCCTTCCATATATTTTGCTCAAGAAAAACGATGAGCTTCCACACTCCTGGAGTGTAACGTCAGACAGCATTGCAATATGGCTTGCAGAAAAAATAGATGCAGAAAGTGTGGTAAAGATTACAGATGTTGATGGAATCATTTTAAATGGTAGGCTTGTTGAGAAGATAAATGCTAGCGATCTGAAGGTAAAAACATGCCTAGATGACTTCGCTCCTAAGCTGCTGCTAGAGTATGGAAGGGAGTTGTTTGTATGCAACGGTTTCAGGGCTGGGAGGGTAAAAGATTATATAATGAAAGGGAGAGCTAAGGGCACCATCGTAATCGGGAGGTGATGTGGTGGAGATATACAAGTGTATAACCTGCAATGCAAACCTTATCGGCACGAATTACGTTGCATATCCCTGTCCTTCATGCGGCGAAATGATATACAGATGTAAGAAGTGTAGAAAGCTGGGAAATCCATACATTTGCGAGAACTGTGGTTTTGAAGGACCGTGAGGTGGTGAAATGGGAAAGGTGTACATGAAACTTCGGATAATGCCGAAGGATGTTGATGTTGATCTGGAGAAGCTGAAGGAGAAGGTAAGAGAACATGCCCCAAAGAACGTGGAGATCGTTGACTTTGGAATTCAGCCAATTGCATTCGGACTAAAGGCTTTGCTGGTTGCAAGTGTGATGCCAGATGAAGAGGGCATCGGTGACAGGCTTATTGAAAGGATTAATGAGCTCGATGATGTTGAAAGTGTTGAGATAGAGGCTCAGGAGCTTGTATGATAGAGAGAATAGTTGCTCCACCTCTTGGGGCAAATGTTTACCTCATTATGGATGAAAAAAAAGCTGTTGTTGATGTCGGTGGTGACTTCAGATTCATCTACAATGCTCTGTCAAAGCATGTTGATGTGAAAAAAATTGACTACATAATCCTAACCCACTCGCACTTTGATCATGCATCGGCAACTGCAGATCTGAAAAAAGTGAGCGGTGCAAGGGTTGTTATGCATAAAGAGGAGTTTGAATTTGCAAAGCAGCAAAACTTCTCATCAAGCTTCTTCGGCATTCACTTTCCCCCTTTTGAGCCAGATCTGATTGTGGAGGAAGGAGACAGAATAGAGCTTGGAGAGATGGAGTTTAAAATTCTCCACACCCCGGGACACACTCCTGGAAGTATATGCCTTTACGATCGAGAGGGGAGGAGAGTGTTTACCGGAGATACCGTTTTCCCAAATGGGGGTTTTGGAAGGGTTGACTTTCCAGGAGGAAATCCCCATCAATTAATTCAATCCTTAAAAAGACTGACCGAAATTGATGCTGAATTCATGTATCCGGGTCATGATAACCCTGTAAATAATGCAATGGAGCACATAAATCTTTCCTTCAAGTTTGCCAAGATGTTTCTATGATCGATGTTGTTCTGGTTGAGCTTAAGATTCCAGAGAACATAGGCTTTGTTGCTAGGGTGATGAAAAATTTTGGTTTCAAAAACCTAGTTCTCTACGGTTGCAATGTTACCAAGGAAAGCTACATAACAGCTGGGCATGCAAAAGATGTTGTCAGGAATTCGCTTGTAATTGATAACCTTGAGGAGTATCTGAGCAGAAAGAGTCTTGTTGTTGGAACCACAGGAGTTAAGGTAAAAAGCATCGGAAGCTATGTGAGAAAATCTATAACTCCAGAGGAGCTTAAGGGGATTGTCAGGGAAAATACGGCGATTTTGTTTGGTAGAGAGGATTTTGGTTTGTTGGATGAGGAGCTGAAGCTCTGCAACGCTGTGGTTAGCGTTCCAACAAGTCAAGAATATCCTGTTATGAATGTGAGTCATGCGGCTGCTGTGATTCTTTACGAGATTTCAAAGACCGGTTTTGAAAGCAAGCCTCAAGCAACACAGAAAGACGTTGATGTTCTCGTTGAATACTTCAGCGATCTAATGAATGAAATCTGGTATCCCAAGCATAGGATAGAAAAGTCCAGAGTTTTGCTGAAGAGGGCGTTTGGAAAGGCTGGAATGACAACGCATGAGTTGAATCACATATCGGGAATATTGAGGAAAACAATATTATACATC
>WAJY01000071.1 GCA_015523645.1 Geoglobus sp.
AAACAGTCTTTACAGATTAATAAGACAGCTATGATACTCAATTTCCCAAATAATTCAGGTTCAACCAACACCAATTTTTTCGGGACTACATTTATATCCAACTCAGGAAAACTACAGCCATGAAAATTCTGGCAATAAAGAACCACCGTGCTGAGGGTCTTGGATACATTGAGGAAGTTCTGAAAGACAGGGGAGTTGATTTCGAGTACTGTGAAGCATGGAATGGGGAGAGAAAGACTGAAGGGGATGCGTATATCATACTGGGAGGTCCCATGGGTGTGTATGAAAGCGATAAGTACGACTTCCTGAAATGGGAGATGGATCTGATAAGAAATGAGGAAAACAGGCTGATACTTGGCATCTGCCTCGGTGCACAGCTGATTGCGGGAGCTTACGGAAAGAGGGTTTATCCCCACATAAAAGAGATCGGATGGTTTGAAGTTGAAAAAGTTGCTGAAGATCCGATTTTTGATGGGATTCCTGAGAGAGTAGAGGTTTTTCAGTGGCATGGCGATACATTCGATCTCCCAGACAATGCCAAGCTCGTATTCAAGGGAGATCAGGTTCAGAATCAGGGATTCAGGATAAAAAATGCTGTTGGCATTCAGTTCCACCTCGAGATGACACTCGATCTCATTGAAGAGTGGGTTAGAACGACAGAGGGTGTTGATGAGAGCATCATAGATGAAAGCAAAGATAAGATCGAGGAGCACAACAGGCTGTGTGAGATAATGGTTGACAACCTCATAAAGGAGATCGAGAAAAATCACAACATTTAAACATTTTAGTATGGCAGAGTTCAAGGGGTGAGTGAATTGCTGAGTGTGAACGAAATGGCTCTTGATATTGTTGAGGACATGCTAGATCTTGAAGAGGAATTGAGGATAGAGTCGAAAAAGCTTGAAAATGGTTCTGTGGTTATAGACTGTGGGGTTAACGTTCCGGGAAGCTACAATGCGGGAGTGATGTATACTGAGATTTGCATGGGAGGTCTTGGAAGGGTTGATATTGTTGTTGACTGCGTGGATGGAATACCACTTTCATTCATCACCCAGTATACAGATCACCCTGCCATAGCATGTCTTGGAAGTCAGAAAGCTGGCTGGGCGATAAGCGTTGACAAGTACTTTGCGATGGGGAGCGGTCCAGCAAGAGCTCTTGCTCTAAAACCAAAGAAAACGTATGAGCAAATAGACTATGAAGACGATTCAGAATATGCGATCATAGCATTGGAATCCAGCAAATTACCTGATGAAAAAGTGATGGAGCACATAGCTCAGGAATGCGATGTAGATTCAGACAGCGTTTATGCTGTTGTGGCTCCAACTGCAAGCATTGTTGGAAGTGTTCAGATTTCAGGAAGGATAGTTGAGACCGCAATTTACAAAATGGCTGAGATTGGATACGATCCGAAGAAGATTTTGTATGCGAGTGGAAGATGTCCCATAGCACCAATTCTTGAAAATGATCTGAAGGCAATGGGTGCAACAAATGACAGCATGATGTACTATGGCAGTGTTTTTCTAACTGTAACTGAGTATGATGATATTCTCAAGAACGTGCCGAGCAACACAAGCAGGGACTATGGCAAACCATTCTACGAAATCTTCAAGGCGGCAAACTATGACTTCTACAAGATAGACCCTCATCTCTTTGCTCCCGCACAGATCGTTGTGAATGACAAATCAACGGGAAAAACGTATGTCCATGGGAGGCTAAATAAAGAGGTTTTGCTTAAAAGCTATCAGATTTTAACGGAGTAGAGAAAAACTTTTACACATCTCCATATTTTTTTAAACATGGAAGTTAGGAGAAGGGTTTTTAACAGCAAAGATGGAAAGGAAGTCCCCTCTTTCTATATCAATGGTGGAGGAAAGGAAGCTGTTGTCATAGCTCATGGTTATTCTTCTTCGAAATCGGAATGGCTTGGATTTGGCTTTAGGGTTGCTGAGAAGGGTTATGATGTTTTTGTTATAGATTTGAGAGGTCATGGAGAAAATGTAAACGTGCTGGATGAGAACGTGTTGATGGATGTTGAGGGAACACTTGAGTCATTGAGGCAAGACTATGACAGAGTAGTGACCATCGGGCACTCACTTGGTGCTTTGCTTGGTCTCTGCAGTTCTTCAGACTTTGTATTTGCAATCTCTCCCCCACTCACTACAAAGCTTATGCCTGAACCAGCATTCATGCTAAGGCTGAATTCATGCACCGTAAAGGAGACTGATGAGGGAGTTTTGCTGAGAATTCTTCAGAAACTAAATCCTCCAGAGAGGAGTGAGAATGCAGTGATATTTTATGGGAAAGGTGAGTCAGAGGGGATCAAGCTTTCAATAATGAATTGGGCTAAGGGCAGAGATGTTCAGGTTGTGGAGATAGATGAAAATCAAGCAAAAATGCCAGAAGTTGAGGTTTCTGGCGAGAAACTTAAAAACTACCTCCCTAACTTCGTTAGCCACTTGAGTGTAAAGTCCTCAACAAAAATATTGGAAAGCATTAAATTTTGATTATTTTTCCTTCCCCGTTTACAATCAAATCTCCGATCCACCCTTCATCGCTTTTTTTGAAGCTTGGCAGCAAGTCAAAACTTCCACCTATTTTTATAGTTCCTGCCTTCATGTCTCCTCCAACAAATCCACAGTCTCCGTGGATTATGATCTCCCCTCCTCTCATCTCAGTCCCGATAAAGTCACCTGCTGATCCCATGATCTCTATCAATCCAGAGGTCATCTTTTCCCCTATGTAGTTTCCTGCATTTCCCTCAACGATTATCTTCCCTCCCTGCATTCCGCTCGCATTTCCATAGTAGGCACATCCAATCAGATTTCTTGCATTTCCCTTAACAACTATCTCTCCCCCCTTCATCTCTCCTCCAAGCCAGTCATCTGCATTTCCTTCAATGATTATCTTTCCCCCTTTCATGAAAGCTCCGCAGTTCGTGCCAACACTTCCCTTGACAATTATCTCTCCCTCAATCATCCCCATTCCTATCCATTTGACCCTTGAAAAGTCTCCATCTAATACTATTCTTTTCTCATCTCCCTCTTTTCTGATTTCGAATAACTCTTCCAGCCTCTTTTCAATCTTTCCGTACCATATTTTAAATCCCTTTATCTCCTCCAAGCCTTTCTCTACAAGCTCTGGAGTTATTTCAGCCTCAACGCTTACTTCAAAATCAAATTTTGGTTTTATTACTAGCATTTCACGTCACCTCCAGTCTCTCAGCTTTTCTCAGCCATTCCCCAACTCCAAAGTTCTTCCTTTCAACGCTGTAGTATCTGAAGAACTCGTTCAGATCATCATCTATCAGTCCAACATCAGCCCTTTTTCTTGCATCGATCCAGTATGTTTTCCCCCACCTCTCTGAAACCACGGCTCCATCTTTAACAACTATCTCTCCATCTTTTATTGTGTATGCTGGCTTTCTAAACTCTGAGTTGATGAGCTCGTAGTCAGCAGATGGATCAATTTCTGCTGGGTTTATGTTGTATATTGCGATGTCAGCATCTGCTGAGATTCCTAAGTGCCCCTTTGACTCCAATCCGAGTATTTTCGCAGGCAGACTTCTAGACATGTGAATGACCTCGTAAAGGGACTTTTCAGCATCAATGGCAGGAAGACTTGTTGCCTTCTGAACATACTGGCTGACTCTTTGAAGCTCCTTTTCCCTCATCCTCCTGCTCATCAGCATTGCCATTATGTAAGGATACTCAGTATATGGACCTCCATTTGGGTAGTCGGTTGATATGACTACTTTATCGCTCTCAACAAGCAATCCAAGTTCCAGACCTATAGCCCACTGCAGGGCATGGATGGGGTTTTTTGGCAGGTATGTTAGCGGAACAATTCCGGCTCCGCCCTCTATCTCGCTGTCCTTGTTTGACCACCTTGCATTTGTAAGCCTGTGCAGTACGAACTGGAAAGGAGCATCTCCTGTCATTGCCGTCGCATGCCCGAAAATTGGCTGACCCATGTCAATCGTGACATTCTCCATTTTGTTCACAGTTTTTGCTATCTCCTCTGCACCACTGCTCACATCTTTCCAACTACTACCAGCATATGCATTGAACTGAACGTGGGTTACATGCAAGACTGGTCTTCTTTTGTTGGTAAAGCCAGATGCGAGTTTTATCGATTCTATTGTTGTCTGGTAGTTTCCTGGGGTTCCTAGGTTGTTGCAGTGAAGGTGGACTGAATGGGGTAGATCGAGCTCTTCATTTGCCTTTATAAGCTCTGTTATGATCTCTCTTGCTGTCACGCCAAACTTCGGCACCTCGTCATCCAAATTTTTGACATTCTTTCCATACATCCAAGCCTCAACGCCTCCCGGATTAACAACCTTCACACCGTAGCCCTTTGTTCTTTCCAATGCCCAGGCAATGAAAGCCATCATTTTTTCCTTATCTTTATCGGCTGTGTATCTGAAAACTGGATGCCAGTTTCCAAAAACAGTTAGGGAACCCTTATCCACTATTGGAATTGAATCAAGCTCCTCGTGGGTATGGGGTGAGCCTATTGGAGGAGTTGCAGCCTCGAATGCTGAGGTGTAGCCTATTTTTGCATATTCATAGCCTATGGCTGGAGAGGTGAGCAAAACCCTTCCAACTGAAGTTCTCAGCTTTCCTGCAGTTTGCCTCACAACCCTCATCTCCTCAGGGCGCATAGTTCTCCCTGTGTTGATCTTGCTTCCAGCAATGTGTGCATGCATGTCAATTCCGCCTGCAACAACGAGCTTATTGTTTGCGTCAATCACCTTGCAATTGTTTTTGTCTATCTCGCTTTCTTCCACTATTTTTCCGTTTTTTACAAATATGTCCATTTTTTCAGCATTGATGCCGTTCTTGGGATCTACAACTATGCCATTTTTAATCCACAGCATAATCATCACCCTTCTAGTCTCTTCTCCACAGCCTTAAGC
>WAJY01000072.1 GCA_015523645.1 Geoglobus sp.
CTCCCTTCCCTGAAATCCATCGACAGTTTTAACCTCGCATTCAACAGCCTCCTTGAGCATTCTGACCTGATCGTCGTAGGGTGAGATGACTCCAATTCGATCGGCATCGAGATTCATTCTCAAAAGCTCGTCAACAACTTTCTTGACAATTTCAATCTCTGCAGGATTGTAAAAGGACTTGCTCGATTCCTTCTGAACTTCCTCTGCATCAATTGTAGAGGTGTCAATAAAGACAACTGATTTTCTGATCAGGACTCTCTGCAGGGTGTTTTCAGGTTTCAGGTTGAGATCTCTGAGTGATATTGCTTCAATGGATTTGTGGGTTTTTATTTTCCCGAAGTAGAATGCCTGAGACGGGAAGTCAGCGATGTCCTTGCTACATCTGTACTGAATTGTCAGCATTTCTGACTTGAACTCATACTTCTCAATTAGAATCTCAAAAAGGGTTCTCTCAAGCTCTCTTGCCTGAAGACTCAGAATAACTGGAGGAAGTTGCTTGTGATCTCCCGCAATTACAAATTTCCTGGCTTTGTTTAAGGGTATCAGAGTGCTTGGAAGTGTTGCTTGAGATGCCTCATCAACAACTGCAACGTCAAAAGTTCTGTCAACAACGTAAGCTGTGGAGTTTGTTGTCACTACAGCATCAGCCCCGCCTATTATCTCATTCACGATCTCCTTTTCAATTCTCTCTGCCTCTTCCATCAGTCTGCTAATCTCATCGCTGAGCCTTATCCAAGCTGCCATTGATCTAATCGCTTCAGATGAGATCCCCCTGAAGGCTTTCAAATTGCTTTCTGCCAGTCTCAGAATTTCTTCATCACTCAATCCTCTCCTTAGAGATGGAACTGGCTTCTTCTCAGCATCTCTCTTCTCAGAAATCTCCTCTATCTGATTCCAAACCTCAACAAGCTCTTCATATCTCTCATGCCTTTTGATGAGGATGTCAAGAGACACGCTATGAATTTTGGGGCTTATTCTGGATGGATGTCCAACTCTAACAACACTTATCTTTCCAGCCACCCTCTCCACCAGGTTGTCAACTGCAACGTTGCTCTCTGCTGTTGCCAAAACCGAATTTCCTCTCTCAACCTCCTGAAGTATGTACTCTGCAAGTGTCCTTGTTTTTCCAGTGCCAAAAGGACCGTGGATTATGAAGAAGTCAGGGCTTCCCAGAGCTTTTGAAACAGCACTAATCTGCGAGCTGTTCAGATTTCGGTCAAAGGGTTTTATTCTCTCTGATTCAGACTCGTAAACTTCTTCATATCCAAAAATGAGGTTTAAAACCTTCATCCCCTGCCTTCCGAGATTTTCCAGATTTTCCTCCATTCTCCTGAATGATGTGTCATCATAGAACTGATCAACCCTTACTTTTCTGAGATTGATCCCTGGGAGCTTTGAAAATTCCACATCGATGTGCCTCGTTCCCTTGCCAACAACAACTCCTTCAAATCCCCTTCTTAAAGGCTCACCATTGCTAACAATAACAACATCTCCCATGGATATGTCAGTCCTGATCTCTCTCCTCCTTCCAAACCTCAGAACAACCTTTTTTGCCTCTTTAGAGAGTATTTTTCCAGAAAGATTCAGAATAGCCTTCCCGTACCTCTCCCTCTCATCCCCTGAGAAATATTTCAGTTCATTCAGAGCCTTCTTTTTCTGTTCCTCCCTCTCAAGCTCAATCAGAGATTTGAGATGAGAAATGTAATCACAAACGTCTCTCTCAATCATCCCATCACATCAGAAAGTACAGCCATCATCATCGCATCAGCTCAGATCCTGCCAAATTCATCATTCAATGTTTCCTTTGAAAAACTGAAAATAAACATTTCCCTCTAAATTTTTGAATTCTCCATGTAAGCACATCCATACCCATCCCATTACGTTTTTATCCCAATTGCAATTGTATGGGTGCAGAATCCAAATTGTTTCCTTCCCCGCTTTCGTTTTTCATGTGATATATCCGATCCCTGATACGGCTTTATGCTGCCAACTTGCTTGGATTTGTAGGAAAAGGTAATCCATTCCTGAAATTGTGCTTTAGATTCATAACCTCCTCATCTTTGATTGACATCTATCCCAGCTTTCTTGTTCTATTCTTCTATTCCTTAGCTCCACAATCCATCTGATGGAGATAGGCTTTAGATGGAGATTTGTTCTATCCAGCATTCTGTTAAAACTTATATATCAAAGCCAGCTTGGATTTTGGATGATGGAAGAGGTGGGAAGATGACTAGGCACATAGGAATAGTGGCTTGCAGTTCTGAAGGTGCGGCTCTTTGCTATCGCACAATTTGTCTTGAGGGTTCAAAGTTTCTGGGCAGACACGCGCATCCTGAGGTTACAATGCACAACTATCCTCTCAGCGAGTACATGAAATATATAGAGGCTGATGACTGGAGAGGAGTTGCGGATCTTATGCTCTCTTCTGCAGAAAAGCTTGCAAAAGTTGGAGCAGACTTCGTCATTTGTCCAGACAACACGATACATCAGGCATTCGATCTTGTGGTTAAAAGATCTCCTCTCCCGTGGCTTCACATAGCTGAGGAGGTTGCCAAGGAAGCAGCAAGTAAAGGATTCAAAAGAGTTGGCATTCTAGGTACCCGATATCTTGTCGAAAGCAATGTCTATCCGGAAAAGCTCAAGCCAATGGGAATTGGTTACATTTTGCCAGAAGCTGAGGAGAGGGAGAGAATAAATGAAATAATATTTGAAGAGCTCGTTAATGGGGTTTTTCTTGAGAAATCTAGAAAATATTTTGTTGGTGTGATAGAGAGGTTGAAAGGGAGAGGATGTGATGCTGTTGTTCTTGGATGCACCGAAATTCCCTTGATTGTTACACCTGAGATTTCTCCACTTCCAACCCTTGATTCTACACGGATACTGGCTAGAGCAGCATTAAAAAAGGCTGTTGAAAATGATTAAATTTGACTTTGCTATAGCTAGCTTAAAACTAAAATCTTAGATAATGCAAGTCAGAGGCTTGACATCAGTTTAAAGCAGAAATATGGACAAATAGAATTAAATACAAACAACCCATCTAGTCTATGGAAGTCATAGTAGTTTCCGGATTTCTGGGAGCGGGCAAGACAACATTCATTCTGGAGTATGCCAAGGAGCAAGGTGAAAGAGGGAAGAAGATCGCAATTCTTGTCAACGAGTTTGGTGACCTTTCAATAGATGGGGATGTGATAAGGAGAGGTGGATTGGAAGTAATTGAGCTTCCCAGTGGATGCATATGCTGTTCCCTTAGAGCATCATTGCCAGAAACAATTGACACGATCTATGAACAATTCAAACCTGATGTTTTGTTGATAGAGCCATCCGGAATAGCAACACCTGAAAACGTAATTTCTGGAGTCAAAAACTCTAGACATGCCGAAAAATACAGAATTATGCCCTTGATTTGCATTGTTGATGCGTCATCATTCAACGAGCTCATTGATGACTTTGGAAGGTTTTACAGGGAACAGATTGAAACAGCAGACGTTATTCTTATCAACAAGGTTGACATAGTTAAGGA
>WAJY01000073.1 GCA_015523645.1 Geoglobus sp.
GTATGAGGAGGAGTAGTCTTTTCATTTATGAACATGGAGTGTGCGAGGAAAAACTTCCCGAAAGCATCGCTGTTGAAGGATTGGCGATGTTCAAGTCCCTTCTTGATTTTGGGAGATATTATAACCTTGTATCCTATGTGAGGGATGAGTTCTCAAAAACCTTCAGCTTCAACTGCTCATCCTTTGATCAGGCAATAGAGATGTCTGATAAGGCTCTTATAATAGCCCCTGAAAGCGACTTTACACTGCTTAGAATAACCAAGGAAATTGAGAAGAGGGGAATTGAAAATCTGGGTTCTTCAAGCAAGGCAATTGAGATAACCTCAGATAAATGGAGGACTTACAAGAAGCTAAAAGGGAGGGTTAACATGCCATTAACGTCTAAGAGCGAGATCGAGGGGGAATACGTTGTAAAGCCAAGGGTTTCCTGTGGTGGTGATGGGATAAGGATTGGTGGAAAAGTTGGTGAAGGTGAGATCGCCCAAGAGCTTGTGAGAGGAAAGAGCATGAGCTTCAGCTTCTATGTTGGAGATGACATAAATCTTCTGAGCATAAACAGGCAGCTGTTAGATGGTTTCTCATATCTTGGATCAATAATTCCAGAGAAAGCGGATAGAGATGCCATAGATGAGGCTTTCAATGCCATCGACAACATAAAGGGGCTAAAAGGCTATGTGGGTGTTGATGCTGTTGTTGGGGACGCTCCCTACATAATAGAGGTGAATGCCAGGCTTACAACTCCATTCATAGCCTTTCCCCTTGCATACGGTTTGAGTTATGCTGATATGCACCACATTCTTTCATCAGGAAACGAGCTAAGTTTGAAGGCAAAAAGAAGGGTTCTGTTAAAGAAAAGCAAAGGAAAAGGTTTCGTGTCTCTTGGCGATTATTCCATAATTTTAAAAACAATCTGATCAAGAGATCAGCAATGTTTTCTGTGGTAATTCCAGCATACAATGAGGCTAAAACTCTCGAAGAAAACGTGGAAAGGCTTGTGAATTTTCTCAAAGAGAACTTTGAAGAATTCGAGATAATAATTGCTGAGGATGGCTCAACAGACGGGACAGATGAGATTGCAAGAAAGCTTGCAGAGAGATACGAGTTTCTCAGGCATTTGCATAGCGATGTGAGGCTTGGAAAGGGAAAGGCTGTTTTCACTGGAATCAAGAATGCAAGGTATTCAACTGTTGTATATATGGATGCGGACATGTCAACCGATCTCAACAACCTGAAAGACTTGCTGGATGCTCTCGAAAAGGGATATGACATAGCCATTGGCTCTAGAATCATCGAATCCAGTGAGACAACAAGACCTCTTTTTAGAGAGATCCCATCGAGAATCTACAATTTGATGGTTAGGTTCATGCTTGGATCAAAAATCAGAGACCACCAGTGCGGTTTCAAAGCTTTCAGGAAGGAAAGAATTCTTGAAATTTGTGAAAAGGTTAAAGACAATCACTGGTTCTGGGATACAGAGCTTTTGATTTTGGCTCAAAGAAAAGGATTGAAGATCAAGGAGATTCCGGTGAGATGGAGACACAGCGAAAACAGCAGTGTCAGTGTATTTAAAACCTCGTTCTACCTTCTTTCTAGGCTCATCAGATATTCTGAAAGATTTTTCCTTGGATTTTCAGTTTTAACAGCTCTTCTCATTTTTGCTGGACTGCTTTACGTGGGAAAGCCAGAAAGAATTTTTGTTGCATTTACCGAGATCAATCCAACACTTGTTACAGCCGGATTTGCGATTTACCCTTTCTCCTTTCTACTTAGAGGTTTGAGATACGAGATGCTGATGAAAAGGCTTGGGGGAAATGCTGGCGTGTCGTATGGCTTTATGAGTGTTGCCGTAAGCCAGACTTTGAATGTTCTTACACCAGTGAGGATTGGTGACCTAAGCAGGGCTTATCTCTACTCCAGAAGGGATGTTGCCTATCAGAAGAGCTTCAGCGCACTGACTGCAGAGAGAATATATGATATAATGTCTGTTTTGATCATAGCTGTAGTTTCCATGGTGTTTATTGGCATGCTATACCTCAATATTCTCCTTTACGGTTCGGCATTTTTTGCATTGGCTGTTTTAGCAGTGGTTTTGGTTTCAAAACTGAAGGGCTACATCCCGGAGATAATGAAGGATGCTAGAGGCTTGCTGTTTTCAAGAAAGCTAGTAATCTATCTTCCAATCTCTCTTTGTATCTGGATGATTGATGTTTTTGTCTGCTACACAATACTCATGTCCTTTGGAAAGGTCTCTCTTGCCATAGCAGCCTTCGCAGTTTCCATGGGAAATGTGGTCAAGGCTTTCCCGATAACACCTGGAGGGATCGGAGCATATGAAGCAACTCTCGCTTTGATCATCTCATCAGCTATTTCAAGCGATAAGGCAATAGCTGTTGCAATTGCAGATCACGCCATAAAGAACGTTTCAACCCTGCTTCTCGGCTTTCTTTCATCCTTGAAGATGGGGATAGGCATTAGGGAGATGAGAGAGTGATAAGCCTGGTTTTTTTCTTAGCTTTGTTGATATTATTCTCAAACACATTCAAGCATTACCACATCTCAAAATTCCTCAGCATAATCTTGCTTTCTTTTTCAACCTACCTTCTCTCCCATTTTACAAGCTTCGAGATATCTCTTGCAATCTCCCTTGGTATCCTGATTCTCTTCACAGCCTACAGAATAAAGGAGGATGGATTTAAGGTTGATTTTGAAAACGAAGCTGTTTTCCTCTCGTCCTTCTTCTTTTTTCTTTTTCTCAGAAGCCTTGTTCCAGACATAATTGGAGCTGAAAAATTCATGGATTCTGCATTTCTGAATGCAGTTCTGAGAGCAAAGAGTTTCCCACCTGATGATCCTTTTTTTGCCGGGGGAAAGCTTGATGTTTATTACTACTTCGGTCAGGTGATATCTGCGGTGGTCGTGAAGCTTTCTCTTCTTCCTCCAGAGTATGGTTACAACATTGCAATGGCATTTGTTTCTGGAGTTAGTATCTCCATAATTCATGGCTTTTTAAGGGAAAAACAAATTGGCTTGATAGGGATAATTCCCCTCATAGCCGGACCACCATACGCTCTTTACGAGCTTATGGATAAGCTGGGCTCTTTGAAGCTTCCAGGTTTTCTCTTTTACTGGAACTCAACAAGAATAATTCCCGATAAGACCTTTGGAAGGGTCATAACAGAATTTCCCTATTTCAGTTTCATTCATGCTGATCTTCATGCTCATGTTGTTGCAATACCGCTGAAACTGCTCTTCATCGCAACTCTCTACAAATTTTACAGGGATGGGGAGTATGCCGAGACAATACCAGTCCTAAACTTCGCAATTTTTGCAACAAATTCGTGGGATGCTCCTGCTTTCTTTTTGCTATCCTTCATCCTTCTCATTCATATAGGTAAGAAGTATGCCATTTATGCATTGCTCTCAGCTATTTTGATGCTGGCTTATAAGCTTGAGATGAATGCAAATGCTCAAATCTTCCTCTCCTCTCAATTCAGCCCAATTTCTTCATTCTTGCTGTTTTGGGGTTTCATTGCAATTTTGGTCTACTTCAAAATTAGGGAAGAGGTTAGAAGAGAACCGCATATCCTAATTCTTGCATTACCTTCAGCCATAATACCCCCTTTTCTGTTTTTGCCCGCTGCCTATTTCCTTGCAAAAAGGAGAGAATTTGAAGACATTTTAGCAATCTTTGCCATTGCATTTATCTTCATATGCGAATTTGTTACAATAGACTTCAGAATGAACACATACTTCAAGTTCTATCTGCTTTCTTGGGTTTTGCTCATCCCATTGATCTCAGCCTCTCTCAGGGAATTGTATGAAAGCAGAAAGGTTATAGCCATTATTCTGATCCTTGCGATGCTCGTTTATCCATTAATTGCAACTCCGGTAAGGCACTACAAAGCTGAATTCTCCCTTGATGGATTGAAGTTTATGAGAGAGTCAAACCCTGGTGATTATTATGCAATCAAGTGGCTTTACAACAAATCAGGATACATTGTTGAGGGGGTTGATGGCAGCTATAGCTATAGCGGCAGAATTTCCGCCTTTACCGGACTTCCTGCTTTGATTGCTTGGCCAAATCACGAAGTTCACTGGAGAGAAAATGGTGAGGAAATTGCAAAGAGAATTGATGTTGTAAACAGAATATACACGTCCGAATGCTCAGTTTCTAGAAATCTGGCTAAGAAATACAACATCACCTTCATAATCTACGGCAATTACGAAAGAGAGAGGTATGGAAATGTTGACTTTTCCTGCCTTAAAATGGTTTTTGAAAGCAATGGAACGAAGATATTCAAGGTTGATTGAGATGAGCCATTTCCAGTGTTCTTTCAAATTCCCTGAGAAGTCTTCTTTTTTTATATCCCATCTCAACCCTATCCCAAGGCAGTTCTTGCTCTGGAGGAATCTTATCCAGAAAGCGAGAAAACTCTGATTTTAGCAGATAGCGTAGAGATGGTTTTTTTGAGAACATTTTTCCAACCCTCTCATCACCTCTTGAAATTACAGTCTGAATTGCAAATGCATCAATTCTCTCAACTCTAACCTCACACATGCCTTTGAGCTTGCTGTAAAGGTATTCTCTTTTCATCTCAAGTTCCTTTATGTTTTCCTCAACACTTTTGCCAACATCACCACCAAAAGGGAGCCATTGAAACGGGGTATTCGGTTTGGGAACGAGAGGATTTATTGAGACAGAGACTCTTTTTCCCATTCCTCTTATCCTTTTAACCATCTCAATTATGCTGTCAAGATCCTCTTTTCTCTCTCCGGGAATGCCAAACATGAAGTAAAGCTTTACCCTCTCAACATTCTTTGAAATCTCAACCACATTGTATATCTCCTCATTCTCGATGTTCTTGTTCAGAATTTCTCTGAGCCTCTCTGTTCCAGCTTCTGGTGCGATTGTAAGGGTTTTTATGTCTTTCAATAGTTCAGCCATCTCTTCATCAAATCTGTCTGCCCTGATGGATGATGGGGAAACCGAGAATCCCAAATCTCTAAGCTCCTGAACTATCTCTTTGAAATTGGGATGGTCTGTCGGTGAGGGTGATATGATGGCTATTTTCTCAGCAAGCTCTTTATTCTCCTCTGCAAAGCTCACTATCTCCTCTTTTCTCCTCCATCTTGTGGGAGAGTATATTTGCCTGACTATGCAGAATCTACAGCCTCTCGGACAACCTCTCCCTATCTCAACAAGCAAGGATCTGCCGTATGCACCCTCAGACACTATCTGTGACCTCATATCAGAATCCAAATTGGCTTTTCTCCTTCTGTAAGAGTTTGGAATAAGCCCCTCAACATTCCTATTTTCTACAACTTCCAAAACCACGCCCTCAACCTCGCCAACAAAAACAGAATCAAAAAGAGATAATGCTGGAAAAGGATTCTGGGTTATACAAGGTCCGCCTGCAATCTTCAATCCTTTAAAATTGCTTTTTTTGAGGATTTTTAGCGCGTTAAAAAAATCTTCCTCATACTGAATGGAGAAAAGCGCAACATCAAACTCTCCCAATTCACTTCCATTTTCAACGCTCCTGATTCCATCGAAAACGTCCAAGTAAAATCTCTCTGCAATGTATCTAGGGCTTTTGTTAACCTCATAATAAAGCCTCTGAATGCCAAGATTGCTTATACCACCAACATACCTATTCGGATAGACTACTGCTACCCTCCTCAGACCTCTCCTGTATTTCTTAAAAAATGGATTGAATTCTATCATTCGAGAGCTTTGCTGCCTCTCTGCATCGCAATCTTCCCGGTTCTTGCCACTTCCTTTATTCCATATTGCCTCATCAAGTTGATGAACGCATTTACCTTCTCCTCATCCCCGGTTATCTCTATTATAAAGGAATCTCTGGCAACATCAACTATTCTCGCCCTGAATATGTTTGCTATCTCTATTATCTCCCCTCTGTTCTGCATTGTTGTGGAAACTTTTATGAGTGCAAGCTCTCTCTCAA
>WAJY01000074.1 GCA_015523645.1 Geoglobus sp.
GGAGGAATCTTTTTTGACATTATATGAGACTATGGTAGAAGATGTAGCAATATTGTTTAAGATCGATAATAAAATAATTATAGAAATCACCGGGTACATGATCCTTTTTCTTATTGTCATTTTTACCCCTCCAATTTGATCATTTTTACTCCTACTGGAATAAATAACTACTAACACCAGAATAAATGCAGACATCACATATTGTATGCCCACCTTTAAGCATCATTGATCATTACTTTCAGCAAAACCATTACTTAAGTTTTTCTCCATGATGGATGAAGTAATGCTAAAAACCCACATATTTCTGAATGAGCCTTTTAACAGCTTCCATATCTCCATACTCAACCCTTCTCATCATATCATAACCATCTCGCAATCCAAGATCTACAAGCTCTCTAAGTATTTCTTTGGCCTTTACCGTTGAAGCACTTTCAAGCTCTGAAAGCAAGTATCCAGCATAAATCTCAGGATCTTTTCTGCAGTAGCCTTTGACATCCAGCCCGTATTGAGCCCTAACCCTTATCTCATCCGGAATCTCGTAGCCCTGAAACACCCCCAGATTTCCTGTTTTCAGGAATTTTCCAATGAGATAACCAAGCCTGATTTTGCTAAGAGGTAGTGAAAGCCTATCAACATCAGCTTTGAAGAACTCCCTGCCCAGGTGTCTCTCAATCAGCTTCAAGAAGTAATCCGGGCTGACATCGTAAATCCTTTCCACGAACTTGGGCAGAATTCTGGAAAAAGTGAGCAGTCTGAAGTGGGGGATTCTGGAATAGAACTCTGGATGGAGATCCATAAATGGTTCGCTGAGTTCAGGACCCCTGTATATCATGCCTCTCAATTTTGAGTAGTATTCAATCACCTCATCGAGCTGAACTGAATATCTCACATTCATGGATGCGAGTGCAGCAACCACAGCACTTTGCCTGCCAAATACCTCAGCGATTCTCTCAAACTCCAGTCTGCCGTAATAGTAGTCGTAGCTTCTGCCATCAAAGGTGAATGCAAGCTCTGAAAGAACTTCATTCAGCTTCAGAATGTCAAGTTTGCTGTATTCTGTTTTTTCGTGCATTCCACTCCTCACAACATCTGCAAATCTTCTGAGAACATAACAACCAACAAAGCTCGCAAAGCCCTCGTTAACAAATCTCGAGATAAGCATCAGAACTCTGTAATTTTCATCTATCTCGGCCAGAATCTCACCGTTTTCGTACATTCTGATTATTACATCATGCCTGATAAGCTCCTTTCCGAGCTCCGAGTTGTGGAGGAGGAAATGATGTGCACTCTCATGGGCTATTGTCTCAACCATTCTGGGTATGCTACCCTTTCTTACGTATGCTGTTTTTTCTGCAGAGATGTACACCCCAGATACGTTGCTTGAGAACAGAACACGCTTCGATTCGTTCGGAAAGAACTCGACATCACATTCAATCTCCAGACCAAGTTCTTTCATGTGGGTTTCTGCAATCAGGAGGGACAGCTCGAGATCGTTCATGAACACACTCTCCTGAAATTTTGCTATTTTATTTTGGAGATTTGGAAAAATAAAAATTTATCGATTGTTGATTAATTTTTCCAGCTCTCTGATTATTTTCATTTCATCCAGTGCATATTCTCTTTTTCTTGTCTCAATGCATCTCACGTGCACAGCTATCAAGCTTCCAGAGGTCATTAAAATTCCAGCAATAACTGCAACGATCATCCCTCCAGCACCTCCTACGAGAATTTCAAGTGAGTATCCTGATAACGATCCCAGATATGTGTAATAGCCTTTAAAGATGAATGCGGATGAAAAATGATTAATTGAAAGAACGGAAAGTAGCATGATCTCTGAAGTATTTCCTTCACTCATTATTGTAAGCCACAGAATAAACAAGAAAATAATCAGAGAATATCCAAGAGCTAATAATTTTCTTCTGTTTTTTGTTTGTAGCTGTCTGTACAGCCTGTCCATCTAAAATCCAGAAATCACTAAAACTAGTATAATCGGATAAAACACGAAATTACCTATTACAGGACAAACAGTGTAATTATAACCCCTAAAACCAAGCCTTCAGGATATTCAGAACTGATCATGCTGAATTCTCTCTCAATCCTGTGAACCAGGTTTTTCAAACCATCCACGAATTGCTCAGGTATACTGATGCCTTCTTTCATCATGTATTCGACCATGTTTATCGCATTTATCAATTCATCTGCATGTTTCACTGTGTAAAATTTTAGATCTTCGAGGCAGTTCAGCAGTTCTGCTTTCTCTCCCATTTCTGCATAAATCACAGAAAGCCTTCCAAGCAACTCAACAACCATTCTTCTGTTTTTAATAAGCTCTTCCAAACTTCTGCTTTTCTTCAGAGACTCCTTCTGCTGATTGAGTGATTTTTTAAGTTCATCAATGAGTTTTGTCTTCTCTTCCACCATGTCCAGTGCTCTAAGAAATTCTTCGACTGAAGAGAAGCGGTTTTCTTTTCTTTTTTCAAGACATTTCATCACAACAGAGTCATACTTGCTCAGACCAAATTGATAGAGGCTTTTAGGCTTTATTTCTGGGTTGGTTATCTTTCCCGAAACCTCCGCTAAGGAATACCCTTCATAAGGTGTTCTCCCGGTGAGTAATTCGTATAGGATTGCTCCGAGCTGGTAAATGTCTGTTCTCTCATCTGGCTTGCCGTATGTTTCAGGATCGAGCTGCTCTGGAGCAGCATAGAGTGGAGAATACCCTTTAAACGTCATCCCAGACACAACAGCAAGCTTGGCAAGACCCCAGTCGGTTATTTTGGGAGTTAGATCCGAGGATAAAAGCACATTTTGGGGTTTCAGATCTCTGTGCACTATTCCTTTGCTGTGTGCATATTTCAGACCCTCTGCTATGCCCCTTATTATTTTAATTGCTGCCTCTTCATCCACAGGCTTTGGATGTTGCTCAAGGTCCCTGATGACTTTGCCATCCAAAGTGACTCCTCCCACATACTCCATCTCAAGATACGGGATCGGATAGACGTTCGCATCGTAAAGCTTCACTATATTATTGTGATCAAGACTCTGCCACACCGAGACCTCTCTCAGGAAGCTCTTTCCCGTAGCTTCGTCAAGCTTGGGTATTTTTAAAGCGACTATCTGTCCGTCACTTTTTCTTTTTACTTTGTAAACTTTCGCGAATCCACCTTCACCTATAAATTGTAGAAATTCATACTTATTGAGTTCTGAGAAGTATGGGAGCCGAGATCGTTCAGACTTTAGTTCTTTATCTTGCTTTATACCAATCCTTGAGTTCCCAACTACCTCTACAGCTTTTTTCCTATTATATTCTCTTAGAGTTGAGCCTTTCCTTCTTTTCCCTGCCCAAATCAACATCGGAAGAAGTAGTAAAACCAGCAAGACAAGCAGATAAGTGGTGATGTTTTGCGACAGATGTGACAACTTAACTGGGGTCTTAATAGGAGTGGGAGTTATTTCCTCTGGTTGAGGTGTAGGTGTTGGCAGAGGATTAAACAGAGAAGTTGATAGCAAGATGCCACCATTTGGCATATATATTATCTTTAACTCATTATTGCCATGTTTTAATTTTACTCCATAAACCGTGAAAGATCGTCCAGCCGATAAAGTCCCAGTTCTCGGGCTTATGAGTGCTGGTTCACCATTTACTATCGCTTTAACGTTCTCAAGCTCTATGGATTCTCCTCCTGTATGCGTTACGATTATTCTGCCATTGTCGATCTTTGCAAACAAAGATACTTGAGGTACTTTGATTATTGAAACATTAAACAGTGGTGTTGGTGTGACTATTGGTATTATTTCCACCATCCCTTCAACACTCAGTGATGGGTTTGGCGTTGCCATCGGCAAGACGTAAAAACTGCTACCCCAAACATCGTTTCCACTCTCATCTTGAATTTTAATATTATTATAGTCATCGGGAAGCAGACCGTAATAAGCTGTGTCTGTTTTCAAAGTAGCCTTAGATGGGTTATCCAAAGTCTGAGCAAAGACTACATATCCCCTCGAGTCATATATCTTTAAAACGCCACTACCACTGTACATTACTTTAATTGTAAGGCTATCACCATAATTGACTGAAGACAAAGATAGAGCAACCACAAATACACTTATTTCTGAAATCAGATTAATGGAAAATATAAGAGAAAGAGTAATTAAGACTAAAACCTTCATTTGGGCTATTTTCCTACCTCTACCCGCCAAACTCCTCATTCCACCTTTCATACCTCTCAACATCTTTTTTTGTGAGGGGTGATTTGACCTTCTCAAAAGCAAGATAAAAGTCTTCCATTGTCAGAGAGCGTGTCTTCAGGCTCCTGTTCTTCAGCTCATCATATGGCAGTTCTGCAAGTTTGTGCAGATCTTTATTCACATCTCGGATCATGTTCCACATGGCCTGCTGGCAGAGGTTGGAGATGTCCCTGCCAGAATACAGTTTCTCAACACACATCTCTGCAAGCTCATGGATATTGAGTTTTGACGTGTCCAGACCTTTCGTATGGATTTTGATAATCTCCTCGCATGCTCTCACATCCGGTAGCGGAACATAGATCCTGCGCGGGAATCTCGACAGAATAGCCTGATCCAGATCCCATGGTGTGTTGGTTGCTGCAAGCGTCAAAATCAACCTGTCGCTTTTCTTATCCTGAAACCCGTCAAGCTCTGAAAGCAGAGTTGATAGCATTCTTCTTGAGGCTTCACTCACATCACCACTCCTTGAGAGGCTCAGAGCATCAAATTCGTCAATGAAAACAATGGAGGGTGCTCTATCACGTGCGACAGAGTAAAGAGCAGAAACGAGCTTTGCTGACTCGCCAAAATATTTTGACAAGACTTTATCAGCCTTAACGTTGAAGAATGTGGCATTCAGGCTTCCGGCTGATGCGGCAGCGAGCATGGTCTTGCCTGTGCCTGGAGGGCCGAATAAAAGAATGCCTTTCCAGGGTTTTATGGATTCTGGTTTTTGAAGGCCAGCTATTACAATCGTCTCCATCATTAATCTTTTAACCTCATCAAGTCCACCAATGTCACTCCACCTGACTTCCGATCTGGCAATGAGATTCTGAATGTATGAAGTGAAGTCCTCCTCATCAACCCCTGACTTCTCAACTTCCTTTCTCGATCCTGACTCCTCAACCTGCTTAGCTATCCTCTCCCACTTCTCAGCCTTTTCAAGATACGCTCTCCTCTGACTCGGCACATGCC
>WAJY01000075.1 GCA_015523645.1 Geoglobus sp.
AAGCACTGCTACTCGACAGCCGGAAAGCCGTGGAAAGATGAATTGAACACTGAAGAGGTAATGAAAGCCGTAGACGTGCTGGCTGACGCTGGAGTTACGGCTTTGGCGTTCAGCGGTGGAGAGCCTTTAATCAGAAAAGACTTCTTCGAAATAGCAAGTTATGCATCGAAGCGTGGCATGTTTGTTGCCGTGGCAACGAACAGCACGATGATAACAAGAGATGTTGCGAAAAAGATGAAAGAGTGTGGCGTTGGTTTTGTTCAGATAAGTCTTGATGGCGGGAATAGTTTTAGGAAACTACACCTTAGCATGAATTTTGTTGGAGTTTAAAAATCCAGAAAATGCAACGTTAATTAAAGATGAAAATATTTAAATTGTTGCCTGCCAACTTACACCCCATGAGCCAAATTATGGAGATGCTTGTAAGAAGGGGCTTTATCTGGCAATCATTTGAAATTTACGGTGGTATGGCTGGATTCATAGACTACGCTCCTCTGGGAAATGGTTTGAGGAGAAAAATAGAGAATTTATGGAGAGAGTTTTTTGTTGTAAATGAGAGAAGCGTTGAGATAGACACACCAACAATCGGAATCGAGGAGGTTTTCATTGCCTCTGGTCATGCTGAAGGTTTCACCGATGTAGCTATCGAATGTTCAAATTGCGGAAAAGTTTTCAGAGCAGACCACTACGTTAAAGAAAAGCTAAATTTGGAAGTCGATCCAACAGTAGAGGCTGTCGAGTCTGTTATTGATGAGTTCAACCTCAAATGTGAGTGTGGAGGTAGTTTTAAAAAACCAGAGCACTTTAACCTGATGTTCGAGACCATAATAGGTCCCGGAAAAGGTAAAAAAGGGTACCTCAGACCTGAAACAGCCCAAGGAATTTTTATAGCGTTTAAAAGACTCTCTGACTATTTTAGAGATAAGCTTCCATTTGGAGTTGCGCAGATTGGAAGGGCTTACAGAAATGAGATAAGCCCAAGACAGGGTGTTATAAGGCTGAGAGAGTTTAATCAGGCTGAACTTGAATTCTTCTGCCATCCAAACGAAAAAAAGCATCCAAGCTTTGAGAGGTATGCAAACGAAGTTGTAACGTTGGTTGACAAGTTTGACAAGGAACATAGGATAACCTTAAGAGAGGCTGTTGAGAGGGGAATAATCGCTCATGAGCTCCTTGCATACTTTATAGGTAAAACCAGAGAATTCTTGTTAAAAGCCGGAATCAAGGATGAGGGTTTGAGGTTCAGACAGCACAAGGATGATGAAAGGGCTCACTATGCTGTTGATTGCTGGGATGCTGAGGTTTTGTTGAGCTACGGATGGATTGAAGTTGTTGGAATTGCTGACAGGAGCGATTATGATCTTTCAAGGCACACACAGTTTGGCAGAGAAGAACTCAGCATATTTGTCCCATTTGATGAGCCGATAAAAGTTAAAAAGAAAAAGATTATCCCGAACATGACAAAATTAGGACCTGCTTTCAGAGATAAGGCAAAAAAGATTGCTGAGGAACTTGAGAAGCTTGAAGAGGCGGGAAGAGAGATAAAACTTGTAATTGATGGCGAGGAAGTTACCATCACATCTGATTTCTTTGAAATTAAGGAGGTTGAGGAGGAGGTTTATGGTGAGAGAGTAATTCCACATGTAATTGAGCCTTCCTTCGGTCTTGACAGGATAACCTATGCTGTGTTAGAGCACTCCTTTGAGACTGACTATGTGGATGGAGAGGAGAGGAGAGTTCTGAGACTCAAGAGATATCTTGCTCCGGTTCAAGTTGCGGTGCTACCGCTTTTATCCAAAGAGGATTTTGTCTCAATTGCTGAAGAAATTGCATCTGAGCTGAGAGGAAATGGAATATACACTGAAGTTGATGTTACAGGAAGTATTGGAAGGAGATACAGAAGATTTGATGAAATAGGTACACCTTTCTGCATCACTGTCGATCACCAAACATTCGAAGATGATACCGTCACAATAAGAGACAGGGACACCACATCTCAAGTCAGGGTAGAGAGGGGAAGAATAGTTGAGACAATCAAATCACTGATTTTTTCCGAGAGGGATATAAAAGAGGTGGGACAGGTTTTCAGAGCATAAAACTAACTTTTAAGTTATTTTTTAGAATTGTCAAGATAGTACTTCAGTTAAGTTATTATTAAATGCAAACTAACCCCACAAGCCAGCTCTGGACTGAGTCAAATAAATTGTTAAGGAGAGACTTGCTGATGTTTTTTAGTTCTGCTCCTTAAAAAAGAGAAGAATACCTCTCTTGCAATTCTCTCTAAAAGTTTCATGCTCATAATTTAAAATCCCAGCCTTTCCAAAATCCATCTGTACCAGAATTCCCTGTTTACAGCGACTTAGGATTTGTTCTTGAATGCTGGGAGAACAACTCTCAAGAAAATTTGAGTATGAAAACTCAATCTACTTATAGTTGTTCAGACAAAGAGAGATTATTTAGAATCAACATCAGCTGATAGTTAGAATTGTAGAGAATTTTACTACTATCAGGGATTTATGAACAGAAAAATCTTTTTTTCTTTTGTTGGGTGAGCTGAATTAACCTATGGAAATAGAACAATTGCCAAGAGAAACACTCATGGAGTTATCATCATTACCTTCTGCTGATAATTAACCCACTTTTTTGTTCTTAAATTTCTTAATTGCTCTTAATACATTTTTTAATTCCTCTATAATTTTTGGTGTGTGAGTAGTTAATCAGTTCGTTAAAGCATAGTTTTGCTACCTCCTCTTTAG
>WAJY01000076.1 GCA_015523645.1 Geoglobus sp.
CAAGAGTGGGTCTGAAAGCAAGGTTTCAGTAGGTAAAAAGTATATATTCTACCGTGAAATAAACTAACTCAGGTGAGAGAATGGACAGAGTCATACCTCTAAACGTATTTGCGGATATGCTCAGGCTACTGGATGAAGAAACCCTCGAAGACCTTTTTGAATTGTTGCTGGTTGAATATGATAGTGCATCTTTGAGTGAAAAGGAAAGAAAAGCAATCAAAAAAGCCGAGGTAGATTATGAGAAGGGGAATGTTGTTGTCAAATCGCTGAGTGAATTGTAATGTCTGAGTGGAAAGTCGTTTTCACGAAAGAGGCATATAAAGCATATAGCAAATTGGAAAATGCATACAAGAAAGCACTAAAAAGACAGATAACAAAACTGATTGAACGAAGAAAATCAGATATTAAATCAGTAGAGGGATACGAAAATTTATACAGAATTCGAATCGGAAAGTACAGGACGATTCTCAGGCTCCATGAGGAGAAAAGAGAAATTTTTGTTATACTTATAGAAAAAAGAGGTAAAGTATATAAAAAGTTATAACACGCTGAAGGCGACGAAATCGCAGGAATTGAGAATAATTGATGCTTCTAAGAGGTTAAAAAAGTCTTCACTCGAATTATAATTGAAGGTGTTATGAATGAAAATCGCCTTCATCTACGATGCTGTCTACCCTTGGATCAAGAGTGGGTCTGAAAAAAGGATTTATGAAATAGCCAGAAGGCTGGCTGATAGAGAGCATGAGGTTCACTGGTTCGGGATAAGATGGTGGCATGGTTTCAAATATGGGAAAAAATTAAGTTTGTTCAGATAAAGTTGAGGAAAGGTGGAAATAATGTACGAAAGAGAGATTGAATTAAAAATTCAAGAACTCCCGGAGAATTTGAAGAAAGAAGTTCTGGACTACATCGAGTTCCTTTTAAAAAAATACAAAAAGAAAAAAGAACGTAAATTCAGATTTGGCTGGGAAAATGGTTTGTCCAAGATTGGCGGGAAATTTACGTCGGTTGAACTCCAGCATAAATCACTGGAGTGGAGATGATGTTCTTTGTGGACACGAACATATTCTTGGAAATCCTCCTGGGACAGGACAAGAAAAAAGAATGCAAGAAGTTTTTGATGGAGAACATCGGTAATTTCGCTATAACCGATTTCACTTTACATTCAATGGAGTAATTCTTTTCAGATACAGCAGAGAAGACGTTTTTGAGAAATTTGTTGAGGATGTTGCAACCAATTCTGAACTTCTTTCACTGCCTGTGGAAAAGTACAATGAAGTCGTACTTGCACGAAAAAAGCTGAATCTTGATTTTGACGATGCATATCAGTACGCTGTAGCAAAACATTACGGACTGAACATAGTCACAATGGATAAGGACTTTGCCAAAGTAACCGATGTAGAAGTAATTTTCATTTAGAGATTTGAAGATCATATAATGGATGGTAACTCCAGGAGTTTCCAGATTTTCAAAGGATAACTTCTTTAAACATGATCATTTTGAAACAAAACCCGTAATAAACCTTTCAACGGAGTTTGACAGATATGAAGATCCCCCTCATTTACAATGCCATCCTTGGAGAAGAGAATCATATGAAGTGAGTAAGAGGTTAGCCGATAAGAGTTGAAACAGGATTAAAAGGATAGAGTTAATTCATAACTGAGCGAAACGTATTTCAAGATTCGTTAACAGGGGAATATCATGAAGAAGGTAGAATGCATTTACGAGAAGGGAGTTTTAATACCGCTGGAGAGGCTGGATATTCCAGAGCGATCAAAAGTAGTTTTGAGTATAGAAGAAGTAAAGACCACTGATAACCTGAAATTGCACGGATATTTGAAGCTTTTGAAGGAGGGTGAGGATGCAGAGGAGCTTTTCGAGCTATAAAGAAGGCGATTTGGCCATTCTTGAGTTACCGTTTACAGATTTAATAGGTAAAAAACTTCGACCTGTGCTGATTTTAAGCTCAGAAGAACTGAATCACATATCGGCCGATCTGATAGTTGCCAAAATTAGTTCCTCTCAACAATTACCGGATTTTGAATTGAAATAACTCCAGACGATCTCGAGGAGGGGAGGCTAAAGAAAACAAGCTACATTCATTGTCATTCAATCTTTACCGTAGAGAAGAGTTTAATTCTAAAAAAGCCCGGAAAACTAAAATCTGAAAAGCTTGTCGAGGTCAAAAATGTCATCAAGAGGGTATTTGGTTTGTTTTCATAATTATGAAGATCTCTTTCATTTAAGATGCCGTCTATCCATGGACTAAGGGAAAAGAGGAAAAGATGATTTACCAGATGAGGAAAAGATTACCATATATACAGGTTCAAAGTAATCTGGCATGAAATTATGTGTATTTCGAAAGATATTCATTAGAGGTGGTATGATGAGAGAAGAAATTGAGATGTGGTGGAAGCAGGCACTGAAAGATCCTGAAGCTGATGAAAAGAATCTAAGAATTGAGGAGTTTTATGTAACAGCTTTTTTATGTCAGCAAACAGTTGAAAAAGCATTAAAGGCTCTTTACATCAAAAAGCTAAAAGAGACACCTATAACACACTCTCTTGTATATCTTGGGAGGAAGGTCGGTATTCCAGAAGAGCTGGGAGGCTATCTTAAAAAGATAACACCCGATTTTGTCATCTCACGATATCCAGATGCAACTCAAACAACTCCGTATGAGCTTTACGACGAAGATATAGCCAGAGAGAGGATTGATATTGCGAAAAGGGTGGTAGAATGGGTGAAAAGAGAGCTGGAGAAATAGAGGATCTCGTGAAGAAAATAAAAAAGGAGTTCGAACCGGAACTCGTATTGCTCTTCGGCTCAAGGGCAAGGGAAGACCATCTGAAAAGCAGTGATTATGACATAATAGTCGTCAGCAAGAAGTTCAGAGGAGTAAACTTCCTCAAACGTCTGGAAATGGCCTATGAGATCTGGGATGGAGATGTAATGGTCGACATCCTGTGCTACACTCCGGAAGAATTCGAAAAGAAGAGAGATCAGATCTGCATAGTTAAGAAGGCTGTTGAGGAAGGGATAGCCCTTTGAAATCGCCCTCATTTACAATGCCATCCTTGGAGAAGAGAATCATATGGGTTAGCCGAGAAGCATGAGGTTCACTGGTATGGTGTTGAGTGGTGGGATGGAAAGGAAACGATGGATCACGGCGGAATAGCTCTGCACGTGAGCCAATTGAAACTTTTTTACAAACTTCGCTAAGAAAGCATCGTCCCCATAAGGAGGGTACTAAATTCAAAGAAAAAGATTTTATGAAGTACTCTGAATAGGGATAGGTGGGGATACATATGCTTGTAAGAGTCGAAGAGCTGAATTACATCCTGAATCTGATGAAAAGGAAGCCAAAAAAGGGAACTGCAAAACGTATGGTTGGAAGATTTGAAGGATTAATACCAGAAGGAAAGAGCAGTGTAGAGTTTCTAAAAGAGCTCAGAGAGGAGGAGCATGATTAGGGTATAACATCGCTAACGACACTAATGGAGGTCGTTCATGCTTTCAGGAGGAGAAAGAGGAATTATGAGGATGCTATTGAGGACCTCGAAAACTTGGGTATTGATCTCTTTGTTCCAAACTCTTTTACGTTGATAAGGGCATTTGAACTTCAGCAGGATTATGAACTGGACCCGTATGACTCCGTTGCACTGGCAGTAGCTTTGGAGAGTAACTGCGATTACCTGATAACACGAGATGAAGACTTTGCCAAAAAAGCCAGTGATCTGATTAAAGCTTGCACTCCAGAAGAGTTTTTGAAAAAATTAACGGCATAAAAAGCGGGTGGACAATTGACGAGATCGCCGAGGAATTCGGAATCCCAAAAGAATCCGTTATAAAGGCTATAGAGTTTGTAGAAGAGAGATTGAAGGAGATAACGCTGGTTAAAGTATGATCTTAGCGGGCGAGAATGTGCATTATCGTCTTGTGAAAGAACCTACAAACAAATATTGCGGGTATGATCCTTCGAATTTTTATCTCAGTAATTGAGTTCGGGCCCTGAAGCATTCCATACGTAAATGAGGTGTTAGAAAAATTTATAGTGTATTAAGATATATTTCATTCCTGTATGAGAGTGGGGGCCCTAGCTCTGATATTTTTGCTTTGCCTTCTGTTGATCCCCGTTGCACATGGAGCAAAAATAGACTTTGTCAGGGCGAAGATTACGAGAGGTGTGAACGTTGAGAATATAACCCTGATTGAGCACACAGACTCTGATACTGATGGAAACTGGATTTTCCTCAAGAACGGAAAGGAGATAAAAATTCCAGAGCTAACAC
>WAJY01000077.1 GCA_015523645.1 Geoglobus sp.
AAAAGGATACTGTTGATTTTGTCCCCAACTTTGATTCAACACTGAAAGAACCCCTGACACTTCCTGCAAGACTTCCAAACCTTCTTGTGAATGGCTCAAGCGGCATAGCTGTTGGAATGGCAACAAACATACCACCCCACAACATCAGAGAGGTATGCGATGCAATAACAGCATTCATTGAAAATGAGGATATCAGCATTGAGGAGCTTATGGAGATCGTGAAAGGTCCTGATTTTCCAACAGGCGGGATAATTGTGGGAATACAGGGAATAAGAGAAGCCTACAAAACCGGAAGAGGAAGGATAGTTGTGAGAGGAAAAGTGGAGGTTGAAGAGGATGCTATCATTATAAGGGAGATCCCATACCAGGTGAACAAGGCTAATCTTGTGGAGAGAATTGTTCACATCGCAAGGGAGGGAAAAGCAGAGGAGATAAAGGCTGTAAGAGATGAGTCGGACAGAGAGGGAATAAGAATAGTTATCGAGCTTAAGGCAGGAGCAGATGTGGATGTTGTGGTAAACAAGCTTTACAGATACACGCCACTGCAAGTAACATACAGCATCATAAATCTGGCGTTAGTAAACAACACACCATCACTTCTAACTCTCAAAGATCTTATCTCAGAATTTGTAAATCACAGGCGTGAGATTGTAAGGAGAAGAACGGAGTTTGATCTTAGAAGGGCAGAGGAGAGACTTCACATTGTTGAGGGGCTAAAGATTGCTGTCGAGAATATAGATGAAGTTGTGGATATGATAAAGAGGTCTGAGACCGTAGCCATAGCCAAAGAAAATCTTATAAAAAGGTTTCAACTTTCAGAAAAACAGGCTGATGCAATTCTTCAGATGAGACTGCAGAAGTTAACAGCCATGGAGATAGATGCGTTAAAAAAGGAATTTGATGAATTGAAGAAAAAGATAGAGCAGTTGAGATCGATTTTAAGGAGTCCTGCAAAAATAGATGAGATAATAATAAGGGAAGTGAGGGAGATAAAGGAGAAGTACGGGGATAGCAGAAGAACGAAGATTTTGAAGTATGAGGAGGAGATAGATGCTGAGGATCTGATAGCAAAGGAAAACAACATTCTGATTGTAACAAAGGATGGTTATGCAAAGAGAGTTGATCTCAAGTCTTTCAGAGTTCAGGGTAGGGGAGGTTCGGGAATTATTGGAATCAATCTAAAAAGCAGGGATGATATTAGCTTTGCAGGAATTGTTAATACGGCACATAAGCTTCTTCTTTTCACAAAAAAGGGGAGGGTTTACTGGATAAACTCGCATGAAATCCCAAAAATGGACAGAACTGCAAGAGGAAGAAGCTTGAGACATTTAATAGCCTTGGAAAATGGAGATGTCGTTGTTTCAGCACTTTCAGTCGAAGATTTTGATGGAGAGGCTGTTCTACTAACCGAGAATGGCTACATAAAGAGAACAAAGCTTTCTGAGTTTGAGAATGCAAAGAGGGCAGGGATCATAGCAACCTCCGATAATCTTGCCATTGCAAAAATCGTGGAAGGTGATGAGGTGATCATAACAACAAAGAAGGGTATGGTTTGCAGGTTTGCTCTTGACAACGTCCCACTCTACAGAAGAAATGCAAAGGGTGTTAAGGCTATAAGACTAAAACCAGGTGATGGAATTGCTTGGATGGACTGTGCAAATGGTGAGGAAATCCTATTTTTAACTGAAAACGGTTATGGTAAGAGGGCTAGAGCAAGAGATTTCAGAAAGATAGGAAGAGGTGGGAAGGGAGTGGTTGGACTCAGGGTCAGGGACAAAACAGGTGATGTTGTTTTTGCAGAATTTGTTAGAGGAGATAGCGTTTTTGCAATAAGCAGGGACGGGAACAGCATACTTGTAAGCATACCGGAGATTTCTCTGCAAGGAAGAAACTCAAGTGGTGTGATTGTTTCTAAGTCCGGAGTCGTGAAGGCTTTTCAGGTGGGTGTATGAGGCTTGAGGCAAAGGACTGGGTTGATAGGGGAAATTACAAGGTGTCAAAGCTCTGTGTTTTTGATGAAAGAACATTCATACAGCTTGTTTCAATAGATGGGAAGATTGGAGAGCACTACCACAAAATTCAGACAGAGGTATTTGTGATTGTTAGAGGCAGCGGTGTCATGGGAATCGACAACAGAATCTTTGAGGTTGGTTGCGGAGACGTTTTGCTCTGCAAGCCCGGAAGCATTCACTTTGCAGAAGGGAAGATGGAAATACTTGTATTCAAATACAACTATGCCGAAAATGATACAGTCTGGCTTGAAAGCTGAAGAGAGGTTGATAGAATGGAAACCCTAATTCTTTCGGAGGATGATGTGAGGGAGATACTAACAATGAACATCTGCATGGAGGCTGTTGAGCACGCCTTCCTTCTTCACGGGAAAGGAGAGACTCAGATGCCCTCAAAGATTTACATCACATTCGAAAAAGGCGATTTGAGAGCTATGCCAGCCTACATCGAAGGAAGTGCAGGGTTGAAGTGGGTCAACTCCCATCCATCTAACAAGCTAAAGGGGCTTCCAACAGTTATGGCAATTCTCATCTACAACGATCCAGAAACGGGCTTTCCGCTTGCAGTTATGGATGCAACCTATCTAACAAACATGAGAACCGGTGCTGCAGGAGGCATAGCAGCAAAGCATTTAGCAAGAGATGATAGCTCAGTCATCGGATTCATAGGATGTGGTACGCAAGCAAAAACACAGCTTTTGGCACTTAAAGAAGTTTTTGAAATTGAAGAAGTTAGGTGCTATGACATAGATCCCAAAGCAGTGGATTCATTTACCCAATTCACCTCTTCCTTCGGGATTGATGCCAGAAGGTGTGATGCAAAGGGGACATGCGACTGCGACATTCTCGTCACCTCAACGCCATCCAGGGAGCCCATTGTAAGCTTTGATTGGATAAAACCCGGAACACACATTAACGCAATAGGTGCTGATGCACCCGGAAAGCAGGAGCTTGACCCAGAAATCTTGAAGAGAGGCAAGATAGTTGTTGATGATTATCAGCAAGCCTTCCACAGTGGTGAGGTGAACGTTCCACTGAAAAGTGGTATTATAAACAGGGATGACATTCATGCCACCTTGGGTGAGATAATCGCTGGACTGAAAAGAGGGAGGGAGAGTGAGGATGAGATAACCGTTTTTGACTCAACCGGACTGGCAATACAGGACATTGCAGCAGCCAGCATTGTATACAGAAAGGCTGTTGAGCTTGGCATAGGCACAAGATTCAGGTTTTTCTCATGAAAGTTGCCTGTCTGATATCGGGTGGAAAGGATTCGATGCTTGCACTCCATAAAGCAAGTGAGAAATACAAAATAGCCACCCTTGTGTCGATTTTTTCCAAAAATAGGGATAGTTACATGTTCCACACAACCAATGTAAGCCTGGTTGACGGAATTGCTTTAAGTCTAGAACTTCCGCTATTCAAAGCCATAGTGAGTGGTGAGGAGGAGAAGGAGGTTGAAGAGCTTTCAGATCAGCTCTCAGTGCTTGATGTTGATGGGATTGTTATTGGTGGGGTTAAAAGCAATTATCAGAAGAAGAGATTCCAGAGAATAGCTGAGAAAATGGGAGTGGAGCTTATATCACCCCTCTGGGGGATGAACGAGAATCAGCTTTTGAAGGAGGTGAGCGAGAAGTTCAATGCTGTAATTGTTAAAACGTCTGCAATGGGATTGGATGAAAGTTATTTGGGAAGGAGGATAGACTATGAGCTTTTATGCTCTTTAAAAGAGCTAAATTTGAGATACGGGATCAATCTCTCTGGGGAAGGGGGAGAATACGAGACACTTGTTTTGGATGCTCCACTTTACAAGAAGAGAATAGAGATACTTGAAACTGAGATTGAAAGGAACGGGTTGAGTTTTGAGCTTAAGGTAAAGGGATTTAAGCTTGTTGACAAGTAGTCTAAAAACAAACGATTCTAAATCTCAGAGGAAAATTTTATTAAATTTTCCATAAAAACGTGTCTAAGGTGATGCTATGAGCTGTGAAAATGACTTGTTTTGTGGAATAAATGTTCCAAAAAGCAAAAATCCTGATGAGATGACCGATCTGGAGAAGAAACACACTCCGGTTATAACAGCACCAGAAAAGGTAAAGGCTGGAGATCTTTTTGATGTCAAGGTGGAGACTGGAGTTTACATGAAACATCCAAATGAGTATGGACACTACTTTGGATGGATTGAGCTTTATCTAGATGATACTCTTGTTTCCAGAGCAGATCTCCAACCTGTTTTGAGCTCACCAAGCGTTACACTTAAAATTTCAGCAACCCATAGTCATGAGGGGAAGAGAAAACTCAGAGCTTTGGCTTTTTGCAATCTCCATGGCATCTGGGAAGGTGAGAAGGAGATAGAGGTGGAATAAATGGCAAAGTATCAGTGCAAGGTTTGCGGGTATGTATACGATGAGGCTGAGGGAGACCCAGACAGTGATGTTCCAGCAGGAACGAAATGGGAGGATCTCCCTGAAGACTGGGTGTGTCCTGTTTGTGGAGCAAGCAAAGAAGATTTCGAGAAAATAGAGTAATCTTTTTCTCAATTTTTTGAGGTGCTCTGTGTGTATAGAGAGATAGCAAAGGGAGTCTACTGGGTTGGGGCTGTTGACTGGAACGTCAGAAATTTTCATGGATATGTGACAAAATTTGGAACGACCTACAATGCCTATCTTGTGAAATCAGAGAAAACCGTTTTGGTTGACACGGTAAAAGAGGGTTTTGAGGATGAGCTTTTTGCAAAGCTTGATGAATTAAATGTAAATTCCCTTGATTTTTTGGTGATCAATCATGTTGAGATGGATCATGCAGGTAGTGTGAAGGCTGTCTTGGAGAGGTATCCGGAGGTGAAAATAGTAACGAATGTTAGAGGGAAGGCAGGTTTGAAAGATGCTTACAATGTTGAGCATGAAACACTCATTGTAAAGACAGGAGATAGACTAGAGGTTGGCAAGACTCTGATGTTTATTGAGATGCCAATGATTCACTGGCCAGACAGCATGGCAACATATGTTGCTGATGACAAAATACTCATGCCCAACGATGCATTTGGCGAGCACTTCGCAAGCCAAAGAAGGTTTGACGATGAATTTGATGATGAAGAGATCGGAATAATATTCAGGGAGAATGCAAAATACTACGCAAACATAATCCTCCTTTACAGCAAGCAGGTAAAGAGAATACTCGAGCAGCTAAGCTTGATGGGGTTAGAGATTGAAACCATCGCACCATCCCATGGAATAGTATGGAGAAAGAGGATTCCGGAGATTTTGAAAAAATACAAAAACTGGAGTGAAGGCATAGCAGAGAAGAGAATCGTTATAGCCTACGATACCATGTGGAAACACACAGAGAGGGCTTTGGAAGATGTGATTGATGGGATTGAGAGTGTTGGAGTTGATTATGTCAAATACAAGCTGACAGTTTCTGATTTTACCGAGGTAATGACAGATGTTATGCTCTCAAAGGGGCTCATCATAGGAAGTCCCACCCTGAATAGGGAGATGTTTCCTACCGTTGCATCCTTTATAACATACATGAAAGGTTTGAGACCCTTCAACAAAATAGCCGGAGCATTTGGAAGTTACGGGTGGAGTGGAGAGGCTGTTAAGTATATAGTTGATGTTTTCAACACCCTTAATTTCAAGGTTGCAGGAAGTGTGAGATTCAAGTTCTCCCATGAAAAAAGCAGTCAGGAGCTTTTTGATCTTGGAAAAAAGGTTGCTGAGTTGGTGGAGGAAGAGTGAGAAATGCTTGGAATGGGGATCGGTATAGGGTTCTTGTGGTTGGAGCTGGTCCTTCAGGTTCTCTGATAGCTTTAAATCTCCATGAAAAGGCTGAAGTAACAATTGTTGAGTCAAAAAGCTCTGTCGGTTTTCCTGTGAGGTGTGCCGGGCTTGTCAGCAGGGACTGCTACAACGCATTTCAGAATTACTGCAATGCGAGAAAGTCCAAGCTTAATGAAGTCAGAGGAGCGTTTTTTTTCTCTCCATCAGGAAGGTATTTGGAAGTTAAGGGAAAGTCGGATGCTGTTGTGCTGGAGAGAAAGATTTTAGACAGACTTCTTCTTGAAGAGGCAAGCAAAAATGCAGAGGTAAGGATTAGAACCAGCTTTCTTGATTTTCATGGAGAAAAGGTTTTGATGAGGGGTTCCAGTGGCATGTATACTGAAAGGTATCACTTCATAATAGGCTCAGATGGAGTTGAAAGCAGGGTTGCAAAAATCTTTGGATTCGAAAGACCAGAGTTGTTTTTGGCAATTCAATACACAATGGAAATAGAGGTGATTGATGAAAGAATGGTCGAGCTTTATTTTGGAAAAAGTTATTCAGACGGGTTCTTCGCTTATATCATTCCAATCGATGACATGACTGCAAGGGTTGGTGTTTTGAGTAGAAAGATGCCATTCATGTATCTCAAGAGACTCCTGGAAAAGCACCCATCTGTCTCGAGAAGAAAGAGAAGGAGCATAATTGAAGTGAATCTTGGAGCCGTTCCAATGGGACTGGTGGATTTTGTAAAGGGAAATGTAGCATTGGTTGGAGATTCTGCAGGGATGGTTAAACCCTATACCGGAGGAGGGCTTTACTACCTTTTAAAAGCATCTGAGATTCTTTCAAAAGAGTTTCCCAATCTCCAGAACTTCAAAAAAAGCTATTTAAAGGAGATGGGAAAAGAATACAGAGCTGGAGAGAAAATTAGAAGACTTTACGAAATTCTTGATGATGAAGACTATGATTTCCTCATAGATATTGCCTCAAACCTCAATTTTTCAGAGGTTCACATGGACAAGCCTTCTACCGCATTCAAGCTTTTACCTGCATTTTTGAAAATGCTGAAGAATTTCAGGATCACAAAGAAGATCGTGAGAGCTCTGCTTTGAGAAAAAAGAAAAATGTTTTAATCACAATTCTCCAGTCCATTCTGGTGATAGAGATGGTGAAAGTTGGAGTTCTTAAGATGGGTGCAATTGGTACAGCTCTTCTCCTGGAATATCTTCTGGACGAAAGGGCTGACAGAGGAGATATAGAAGTGAGAGTTGTGACAAGTGGTGCCAAAATGCAGCCTGAAGAGGCTGTTGTTGCTGAAAAGCTAAAGGAATTTGATCCAGACTTGATTGTTGTTGTCTCACCAAACGCAACACTTCCAGGACCAAAAAAAGCAAGAGAAGCCTTTGAGGGGAAGCCAGTTATAATTATAAGCGACGCTCCAGCGAAAAAATCAAAGGAGGAGTTTGAAGAGAAGGGGTTTGGCTACATACTTGTAAATGCAGACTCGATGATTGGAGCGAGAAGGGAATTTCTCGATCCAACCGAGATGGCAATCTTCAATGCCGATGTGCTAAAGGTTTTGTCAGCTACTGGCGCGTTCAGAATAGTTCAGGAGAAACTCGACAGGGTAATAGAACAGATAAAGAAAGGGGAGAAGCCAGAATTGCCCAAGGTTGTCATAACCGCTCAAAGAGCTGTAAATGCCGGTAACTTCCAGAATCCGTATGCAAAGGCTAAGGCAATGGCTGCATACTTCATCGCAGAAAAAGTTGCAGATGTTGATGTAAGGGGATGCTTCATTGAAAAGGATCCAGAAAAATACATAC
>WAJY01000078.1 GCA_015523645.1 Geoglobus sp.
CTATAATTGAGTAAAAAACACCGTATCTGTATCTGTTTTTTCTGTATATCCTTATCAATCCATCATCCACTCTATATTTTGAGAAAAATTTGTCTGTAACTTCCTTCATCACATCAACGGAATCCAGAAATTTCTTGGATTTCAGCCACTCCTGATAAGCCTGACTCAGTTTCTCCTTTGTTGGTGTGCATGTGTGCAGATGTCTGAAAATCACACCCTCTATGCTGAGTCTTTCTGAATAATGCAGGCTTTCAATCGAGACAGGTTCATTGCAAAGACTCTCAACAACAAGAGAGAGAATATTGCTAATATCATCCACCCTTTCACTTCCAAATTGCTCCAGCATCACTCTGAGAGTAATTCTCCTTATCTCCTCTTCTGTCACAACCTCTCTGTCTCTCAATCTTTCTGAAACTCCTCTTATCACATTCCTGAGTTCATCCATCACTCAAAATCTCTATAAAATTTTTTAAATGTTGGCTGATGATGAGAGAAATTGAAAAATTGACACAGGTCTTTGTTAAAGTTTATATTCAGGATTGGGAGCAATCTTTCAATGCCAGTTATTACGCTCTATTGGGATGAGCTTGAAAAAATGGTTGGGGTTGAAAGAGACAAAATTTTGGAGAGACTGCCAATGCTTGGATGCGATATTGAACGTGTTGATGATGAATGCATCGATGTTGAATTCTTCCCAAACAGACCCGATCTTTACAGCATTGAGGGAGTGGCAAGAGCATTGAGAGGTTTCCTTGATATCGAGCTTGGATACGTTGAATACAAAGTTATGGATGGAAACTGGAAGATCTATGTAGATGAGAAAGTCAGACAGGTTAGACCTAGAATTGTTGGGTGTGTTGTCAGGGAGATATCTGTCAATGAGGAATTGCTTAGATCCATCATACAGATTCAGGAAGACTTGCACTGGACTATCGGAAGAAACAGGAGAAAAATGGCTATAGGCATTCACGATCTTGATAAGGTTAATTTCCCGCTGAGATACACGGCTGTAACTTCTGACTTCTCTTTTGTTCCCTTGGACTTTAAGGAAGAGATGAGCGTGAAGGAAATTCTTGAAAGACATCCGAAGGGAAAAGAATACAGGCACATACTTGAAAATTCAGAGCTTTATCCGATGATAATTGACAGCAAGGATGAAGCGATATCATTTCCTCCGATAATAAATGCTGAGAAAACTAGGGTAAAGGAGGGGACGTCTGGCTTCTTTGTGGATGTAACAGGGTTTGATGAAAATGTGGACAGAGCCTTAAGAATACTTACAGCGATGTTCATTGATAGAGGCGGTGTTGTTGAAGGTGTTGAAGTGGTATATCCGGAGAAGGTTGAGAAAACTCCGGACATGAGTCCTGAAAAGCTTAGAATAAGGAGGTCAGAGGTGAGCTCTCTTTTAGGCTTCGAGCTTGCTGATGAGGACTTAAAACTTGCATTGGGAAGGATGAGATATGGATTTAGCCTTGATGGAGATGAGATCGAGGTTGTGGTTCCTCCCTACAGGGCTGATGTAATGCATGAATGGGATGTTATCGAAGATATAGCCATAGGGTATGGATATGAAAAAATACATCCGAGGTATCCCAGAACTGCAGGTATTGGAAAAGAGCATGAGTGGAATGTTGTGAGGGAGATGCTTAGAGAGATAATGATCGGACTTGGATTTACCGAGGTAATAACATTCACTCTAACAAATGAGAGGGTGATGTATTCCTTTGTAAACAGAAGAGGTGAAAGATGGAAGGACTACATCCCACTCATGCATCCAATAACAGAGGATCACACAATACTGAGAACAAGTCTCCTTCCAAAGCTCATAGAGGTTATTAAATTCAACAAGCACGAACCCATGCCCCAGAGGATCTTTGAGGCTGGTGATGTTGTTGTGGCGGGGGAAAACAAATTAATGCTTGCAGGCTGCTCAACCCATCCAAGAGCAAATTTTTCAGAGGTAAGGAGTGTTGTTCAGGCTATCATGCACGAGCTTGACTTGAGCTGGGAGGCTGAAGAGAGTGACGATGATCTGTTTCTCAAAGGAAGAAGGGCAGATATAGTGGTTAAAGGTAAAAAAGCTGGTGTATTTGGAGAGATTCATCCTGAGGTGCTTGAGAGATTTGAAATAAAAATGCCGGTTGTTGGCTTTGAGATTTATGTGTCTGAGCTGTTTGACACAGGTTTCCTGCTTTAATTTGTATAAAATTTTGTATGAAGGTGTTACTTGATAGCAAGCTTCTCAAAAAAAGTTACAATCAATTTTTTATATCAGAAAAATAACTTGATACTGGTGAGCAAGCATGAGAATAAAAAAGGTTGAGAGGAGAAGGATCGGAGTGTGCAAGTGCGGGGTTTCATGCTGATCCTCCATGTTTAGGGAAAGGATTTGCAAGGCATGTGACTTCTACAAGCCAGGAGATAACCTTGAGTGTGCAGGTTTTAAAATACTCCAGTATCTGATTGAAAAGGGAAGACTCAGCATCGAGGAGGTAGAAGTTGCCATCAGTGAGGCTTGCGAAAAGAACACTACTGAGAAAATTTGACAAATTCTATGCATACAATGCTTTGAGCGATGAGCTTTACGAGCTCGATGAAGAGGCTTTTATTTTTTTACTTAACTGCGATGGAAGAGATGTTGACATAGATGAAAAGCTTTTAAGATTTTTGCTTGATGAAGGTCTTATCGAGCTCTCCGATGAAAGGATAGATGTGGAGTTTGCTGAGCAGGATGAACCATCCCTCAGATATCTTCTAGCAAACGTAACTTGGAACTGCAATTTGAAGTGTGAGCATTGCTATGTTACCCAAGAAAGGAATTACATGCCCTTTGAAACATTCAAAAAAGCTGTCGATGATTTCAACAACATCGGTGGTTTGAAACTTCTCATATCAGGAGGAGAGCCACTTTTACATCCAAAAATCTTTCAACTTCTGGAATATGCCAGAAAGAAACCATTTAGGATCGTCTTGTTAACAAACAGCTACTTCATTAATGAAAAAAATGCAGAGCTGATTTCAGAATTTGTAGATGAGGTGCAGATAAGTCTTGATGGACTAGAAGGGCACAAAAAACTTAGAGGCATGGACTGGAGGGAAGTTCTGGATAGAATAGAGCTCTTGTCAGAGATGACAGATGTTTCGGTTTCGACGATGGTGACAAAGTACAATCTTAATGAATTTGAGGAAATGGAGAAAATTCTTAGAGGGCTGAAGGTGAAGAGATGGATGATTGATGTTCCGACAACAGAAAGGGAGATAATTCCAAGCCTGAATGAGATAAGGCAAATAATTACCAGCTTCGGATTTGGAGAGTTAGCCCAATGCAGTGCTAAGGGTTTTGCATGTGGAGCTCACTTTTGCTCCATCACA
>WAJY01000079.1 GCA_015523645.1 Geoglobus sp.
AATCCTAGCAACGGCTCTCTCAATAACCTTCTGCTTTATATCGACTGGATTATCTGGCATACTTGACGAAACTCTCGGATTCAATCCCATTGCCTTTAAAACGGCTCCAGCTGTTGTTGTTCCAGCAGGTATGCTTTCTCCAATCATCAGAACATCAAACTCCCTTGACACCTCTCTGCCGAGAATCTTCGCGTACTCAAAAGTTTCCATTGCCTTCTCGATTTCCATTGCGCTGCTCTCCAAAATATTTCTACCCACAGGTGCATTTATGCTATAATATGGCATTCTGGGCTTCTCTATCAGTCCGCTATCGACGACAAAGAGCGGAGTTTCTGTAAGCCTTAGTGCAGTGTAAGTTATCAAAGCCGGAGTTGGTTTTCCATCTGGTGTTGCCGGAGGAAATGGAATGCTCTTGCAGTATCCATAGCATAGAAGCTCTGCATCAGCCGGAGGTGTGAATTTGATAAGCTCAGGACTCTCACCGGCAACCGTTATTCCCGGAATTTCAGCAGTAAGGGTGTTTCCAATGCACAGAATAAAGGCTGCTCTCCCTTTAAGAAAGTGTGAAAAATCCTTTCCCTTTACAACCCTGTAGCTCATGATTAGGGCTTTGTAGATGGAAATAAAGCATTTTGGTTTGTATTACGATTGTAATATAGTATAAAAGAGGGGGTGAAGGAAGGAGTTATATAAACGTTAACACAAGAATAATTGAGATGGAAGGATGGCTCATTGATGCTGACTATGTAACAGAAAATGATCGTGCAGTTGTGAGATTGTGGTGCAAGGATGATGAAGGCGTGTTCATAGCATATGACAGAAACTTCATGCCCTACTTTTACGTTATCCCTGATGGGGATTTTGATCCTATGTCCGTGGTTGCAGAGAGCAGGGGAAAAACTGTAAAGCCTGCAAGATTTGAAGAAGTCACAAAAAAGGTATTTGGAAGGGAGATGAGTGTTCTCAAGATCTATGCAAATCATCCCCAGGACGTGCCAAAGCTAAGGGAGGCTTTCAAGACGTACGGAGAGGTGAGAGAGGCTGACATTCCCTTTGCCTACAGATACTTGATAGACAAGGGACTGGCTTGCATGGACGGAATACGTGTTGAAGGAGAGGTGAAATCTCAGAAAGGAATCAAGGTCGTTGAGCTGGAAAGTGTTGAGAGGGTTGAGAGACATGGATTTCCAGATCTCAAGATTCTCGCATTTGACTGTGAGATGCTCAGCGAGTTTGGTATGGCAGACCCAGAAAAAGATCCAATAATAATCATAGGGGTAAAAATGGGAGATTTTGAGGAAATAATTCATGGTGATGAGAGGGAGATAATTGGGAAGTTTGTAAAGATAGTGAGAGATCTTGATCCTGACATAATAGTCGGTTACAATCAGGATGGTTTTGACTGGCCATATTTGAAAAAAAGAGCGGAGAAGCATTCAATAAAGCTTAGCATAGGAAGAGATGGAAGTGAGCTGACATTCAGAGGTGGAAGACCGAGAATAACTGGGAGGATAAATGTCGATCTTTACGATATAGCCATGAGGCTTGATGTTAAGATAAAGAAGCTGGAGAATGTTGCAGAGTTCCTTGGCAGGAAGATAGAGATCGCAGACATAGAGGCAAAGGACATATACAAGAAATGGATGTCCGGGGATTATGAGAGTGTTTTCAAGTATTCAAGGCAAGACATCCTGAACACCTATTACATTGCAGAGGAACTTTTACCGATGCATTACGAGCTCTCAAAAATGATAAGGATACCTGTAGATGACATAACAAGAATGGGAAGAGGAAAGCAGGTTGATTGGCTCCTTCTTAGCGAGGCTTACAAGCTTGATGAGATTGCTCCAAATCCTGTTGAGCTGGCTGAAAAGTATGAGGGAGCTTTTGTGCTTGAACCTGAAAGGGGGTTGCATGAAAGCGTTTACTGCCTAGATTTTGCCTCCATGTATCCATCAATAATGATCACCTTCAACATCTCCCCAGACACATACGTTTTTGGAGATTGCAGCGAGTGCTACACATCTCCAGAGGTTGGACACAAGTTCAGAAAGAAACCAGATGGCTTCTTCAAGAGCATACTCATCGATCTGATAAGAAGGAGAAAGGAAATTAAGGAGAAAATGAAGGAGCTTGACTGGAATGATCCTGAATACAGGCTGCTCGATATAAAGCAGCAAACCCTAAAGATTCTCACGAACTCCTTCTACGGCTATACAGGATGGAATGGAGCAAGATGGTACTGCAGAGAGTGTGCAGAGGCAACAACAGCATGGGGAAGATACTTCATAAAAAAGTCTGTTGAGATTGCCAGAGAGATGGGTTTTGATGTCCTTTATGGAGACACCGACAGCATCTTCGTCACAAAGAACGTCTCTCCTGAAACCCTTGACAGCGATGTCAGAAGGCTGATAGACAGGCTGACAAGCGAACTTCCTGTTACAATTGAGGTTGATGAGATTTATTCAACCATATTCTTTGTTGAAAAGAAGAGATATGCAGGGCTGACAGCGGATGGAAGGATAGTTGTGAAGGGGCTGGAGGTTAGGAGGGGTGACTGGTGCGAGCTAGCGAAAGAGGTTCAGAAGAAGGTTATTGAGATAATTCTGACCGAAAAGAATCCTGAAAAGGCGATGAATTATGTAAGAGATGTTATTGTGAAGATAAAGGCTGGAGAGTTTAAATTGGAGAAGTTTGTGATCTACAAGGGACTAACTAGGAAGCCATCAAAGTATGAGAGCATGCAAGCTCATGTCAAGGCTGTTTTAAAGGCAAAGGAGTTTGGTTATGTTTATCCTGTGGGAACGAAGGTTGGATATGTTATAATTGAAGGAAGCGGAAATGTTGGAGACAGAGCTTATCCGATAGAGCTAATAGAGAGCTTTGATGGCAACTACGTTGAGGTTAAAACAAAGTTTGGGGTTGAGAAGAAAAGACTAGACAAGGACTATTACATTAACAACCAGGTTTTGCCAAGCGTCCTGAGAATACTTGAGAGGTTCGGTTATAGCGAGCTTTCAGTAAAGGGCAATACTCAAAAAACGCTGGACTCATTCTTCGGGTGAGTCTGGTGAAAGTTGCGGTTGGATCGAAAAATCCAGCCAAGCTAGAGGGAGTAGAGAGAGCATTCAGCAGATTTTTTGAAAGCGTTGAAGTTTATGGTGTTGATACTGATTCTGGAGTTAGCAAACAGCCTTTTGGAGCTGAGACGATTTTTGGAGCGATCAACAGAGCGAAGGGTGCATATTCCATAAATTATGACTTTTCTGTTGGTGTTGAGGCTGGTCTTTTTCCGATGCCAGAAACCTTAACAGGTTATTTGGATTTTCAGGTTGCATGCGTTTACAATGGGAAGATTTACACGCTGGGTTTCGGTCCAGGATTTGAGTACCCTCCTGACGTTGTTTCTCAGGTTAGAGGAGGCAATGAGGTTGGAATGATTATGGAGAGATTGTCAGGTATTGAGAGACTTGGAGAGAAGAATGGTTCAATCGGTTATTTAACCAGAAATTCTGTTATAAGGAGAGATCTCACAGAGATTGCTGTAACAATGGCTTTAATACCTTGGATAAACAGAACTCTTTACAGAATATGAGGCTTGTCACTCCCTTCGATCCCTGGAAATCTAGGATGTGCACATGTCCAGAAAAATATTCGTTCAATCCGTACACTGGCTGCGATCACAGATGCAGATACTGCTACTCCACCTACATTCCAAATTTCTTTAATGCCAGACCAAAGAAAATGCTTCTTCAGAGACTTGAAAGAGATCAGAGAAGGATTGAAAGCGATTCCATAATATCAATGTCAAACAGCAGCGATCCATATCCACCAATGGAAAAAGAGCTAGGAATCACGAGAGATGCAATAAAGGTTATTAAGAGAAAGAATTTGAGACTCCTGGTTATCACAAAAAGCGATGTAGTTTTGCGTGATTCTGATTTGCTGAAAGATATGAGAAGTGCCGTTGCTATAACAATCACAACCTTTAATCCTGAAATTTTTGAAAAAACCGAACCTTTTGCACCTGATCCCAGAGAGAGACTAAAAGCATTGAAAGAGCTGAAAAAAGAGGGCATACCGGTCATACTAAGGCTTGATCCGGTAATGCCAGGGCTAAATGATGTGGAAATAGAGGAGGTGATTGAAAGAGCCTCATTTGTGG
>WAJY01000080.1 GCA_015523645.1 Geoglobus sp.
GCAGCGTCAGATGTGTATAAGAGACAGGAGATCTGGTTTTCACGCTTATGTTTTTCTGAGAGAAATTCTTAGATTCTGTGAAAGCAAGCCAGAAATAGTTGTAGACAAAGTTCCCTGGTATCTCTGGGCTTTGAAAAGAATGGGATTAAAGTATAAACATGAAACCTTTGGAGAGAGAAATGCAGTAGAGGGATTCTTTTCTTCTGCTGAAAAGCAGGACTAAGAGGTTCTTGAATAGGTTTCCTTTCAGGAGTTCATTTGATTCTGTGCAGAGCTGGTTAGAGAGTTTTGCTGCCATTTATAATACGGGGGTGTTATTTTGACAGCCCCAGGCAATAATAGATGTTCATCCAATTTATAGATATATTATATATAGATATATTATATTATATACACTTGCTATTGGGACAGGATTTATTAGTTTTCCAAAAAATCCCGAAAAAATATTTTAGGAACAGTTATGTCTCTTTACACCTTATTTATAGCTGCTCATGATTGGGATGAATATCATGATAAAGCTAACTTTATTCCAGAAGAGCGCCGTTTAATGTATTTTATTCTACAAATTTTTGTTATACTTGTTCTTAACCAAATGTTTAGACATTCTGTAGCATATTCTCTTGTTGCATGGCTTGTTTACGCTGCCATCTTCTGCTTGTTGAACAGTCTATGGAATATAATTACTCCATTTGAAAAACACTATTTATATGCAGGGACGTCAGCATTTTTATCGGTTGTTGCATTTTTAATGGCTGGATTTTATCAAACACTGGTTAATTTTATTCCTTTAGTAGATGGTAGATGGATAATAGTGGTATTATCTATTGCGGCGCCTATGACAACTTATTTGTTTGAAGATCGGATAGATAAATGAGCTTTGCGGAAATGCTGGCAACTCTTATGAGAAACCCATTTCAGGTTTGATTCCGTGCAATTCCGTGTGACCGCTTGCTTACAAACAAGGGAACGTTATTCGTCTTTTATCCTTTAGGTGTTGAGGTGAAAAGAAAATTGCCTGACATTGAAGGTGCTTGGAATGGTAAAAGAAATCTTCGCCAAAAACTCTCGGAGAGGAAAAAGAATTTAGATTACCTCAGAAGAGCGAATAACTTTGTAATCCACTCCTCCAATCTTTAAAAATTCTCCTAGGAAATTTCTAATCATGTACTTGCCAGAAGATCCTGTTTTCAGGCAGAAGGAAGTTCTTTTCCCTGATTACATACCCGATCATCTCTCTCACAGGGAAAAGGAGATAAAGGTAATCTCCTCTATAATAAACTCCGCTCTCAAAAACCGCTCGCAGACTTCGAACATCTTCATCTAAGGCTATCCCGGAACTGGAACAACAGCCTCAATCAGATTCATTTTCAGAAAGCTGGAGGAGAAGACAAATGCATTCACGGTCTACATAAACTGCTTCCGGGTCAACACCAGAATGGGAGCTTTATACAATAATCTTCGAGTTCTTCAGAAAGGTAAGCCCAGCGAGAAGGATTCTTTCTTTCAATTTGCTTTGCAGCCACAAAGCTTTCAACGCAGAGTCTTATTTGAATTGATGGTAGGGCTTATCACCTCGTCAGTTTTCCGCTCCAGTTTCTATGCTGTAAATGCAATTTTGCAGTAGATTTTACTATATTTTAGCTTTATTTTAAAATATCTCGTTAATTTTTTACATTAACTCAAAGCACAAGCGATTAATATATGCTCTGCATACAATTCAAAGAATGACAATGCTGAGTAGCCCGTCAGTTTGGAAGGAATTTTTTCAGAATTACTATGAAAATGAGCTGAATAAAATTGCAGGGAAGATATCAGCTGGAGATGGAGCAGAAAAAAGCATTCAGGTTGACGTTCTCTCTCATCTCTCTTTTTTTAGAGAGGGGATACTTGCGGAAGAGCTCTTCAACTATCCAGATGCTGTTATAGAGGATGCAAAGAAGGGTATATTGCTAACAGACAACATCTATGATGTCAGACTTGAGAAATGTGTTCCGAGATTTGTAAATTTGCCAGTTGCAAGAAGGGTTTTGATAAGAGACTTGAGATCCCAGCACATATCCAAGTTTGTGTCAATTGAGGGAATTGTCAGAAAGGTTACCGAAGTCAGACCGAAGGTCGTTGAGGCGTTGTTCGTTTGCGGTAACTGCGGAAAGAAAGTTTCAGTGTGGCAGGAGGATAGCAGGATAAAGATGCCTTATGAATGTCCTGCTTGCAAGTCTAAGAGATTCATCTTTTTGCCTGAGGAAAGCGTTTCGGTTGACAGCCAGAGATTGAAGATACAGGAGTATCCTGAGTATTTAAAAGGCGGTGAGCAACCACAGAGCATCGATGTTTATCTTGAGGGAGACATTACAGGGCTGGTGAATCCTGGTGACAGGGTTATAATCAATGGGATTGTGAGAGCAAGTCCAAGGGGCTTTGGGCAGAAAAAGCTTGTTCACATGGATCTCTATATTGAGGGAAATTCAATTGAAGTTCTTCAGCAGGAGTATGAGGAATTTGAGATAACCGAAGAGGACAAGAAGAGGATAATAGAGCTTAGTGAGGATGAGGAGATTTATGAAAAGATAATCAAGAGCATAGCACCATCCATATACGGTTATGAAGACATAAAGCTTGCAATAGCATTGCAACTTTTTGGTGGGGTTCCAAAGAAGCTGCCAGATGGGACGGAGATAAGGGGAGACATTCATGTACTTCTTGTTGGCGATCCTGGAGTTGCAAAGTCCCAGCTTTTGAGATACGTTCACAGAATTGCTCCAAGAAGTGTCTATACAACAGGTAAGGGGACAACAACAGCTGGTTTGACTGCTACAGCTGTTAGGGATGAGATTGATGGAAGATGGACACTTGAGGCTGGTGCACTTGTTCTTGCAGACAAGGGTGTAGCATTGGTTGATGAGATAGACAAAATGCGAGCCGAAGACAGATCTGCATTGCATGAGGCTATGGAGCAGCAGACGATAAGTGTGGCAAAGGCTGGAATAAATGCTGTCTTGAAAGCAAGGTGCGCTTTGCTTGGAGCGGCAAATCCAAAATACGGTAGATTTGATAGATACAGTGCCATAGCTGAGCAGATCAATCTCTCTCCTACTCTCTTGTCAAGGTTTGACCTAATATTCGTTCTTACTGACGATCCAGACGAGAAAAAGGATCTGGAATTGGCAAAACACATCTTGAATACACACAAGCTTGGAGAAAAGCTTGAGAAGATGAAAAATGTCTCATCCGAGTTCACCAGGCAGAGTGTTGAGATGGAGATTCAGAGGGTTGTGCCCTTAATCGATCCTGAATTGCTCAGGAAGTACATAGCATATGCAAAGAAAACGGTATTTCCTGTTTTGAGTGAGGAGGCGGAGAAAAGGATAATAGAGTTTTATGTGGGAATGAGAGGGAAGGCGAAGGATAATTCACCTGTTCCTGTGACTGCGAGACAGCTTGAAGCTCTGATAAGACTTGCTGAAGCATCTGCAAGAATTAGGCTGAGCGACAAAATTGAAATCGAGGATGTTGAGAGGGTGATAGGTATAGTTAGAAAGAGTCTTGAGCAAATTGCTTTAGATCCAGAAACAGGGGAGATTGACATAGATTATGCCTTTTCCGGCACATCTAAAACTCAGAGAGACAGGATAATTGCAATAAAAAAGCTAATAGAGGAACTTGAGAAGGAGTATGAAAAAGGTGTACCTGAGGAATTGATATTTGAGGAGGCTGAAAAGATGGGAATAGAGAAGGTAAAGACAAGAGAACTTCTGATAAAAATGAGGGAGAAAGGAGAAATTTACTGTCCAAGACCAGATCACTACAGAGTAGTCCACAACTACTAGATCTTTATTCAGATAAAGGCAAACCAATTACCTTTTTGAACTGAAGTTTTTTAAATTGGCTAGGGTTGTTTAAACCCCAGAACTCAGCAATCCTTGAATTGCATGCACATCTGTAGAATTTTTAATTTTCTCACCATTTTCGTTTTTGGCGGAAATTTGTGTATCACTCACTCTTGTCCTCTTTCCTTTAAAGCTCTGCAATCTCTTCTATCACATTCTTTCGAGTGGTGTTATTCCGAGCGTTTCGAGTCCGTTTCTCAACACTATTCTTGCAGAGTCGACAATAGCAAGTCTGTGCATTCTCAACTCTGGATCATCAACAATAACAGGATTTCTGTGGTAGAAGTTGTTGAACTTTTCAGCCACGCTCATAAGATATTCGGCAAATACGTTTGGCTTAAGGCTCCCAACTACCTTTTCGATGTAGAATGAGAACTTGGACATTACCAGCACAAGCTCCCTTTCAACTTCATCCATCAGCATTGAATTGAAATCTATTTCAGAATATCCGCTAGCTAGGGCTTTTCTGAGAATGCTGCAAGCTCTTGCATGAGTGTATTGAATGTAGCTGGCTGTTTGCCTCTCAAAATCTAAAGCTCTTTTCCAGTCAAATGTCATTGGCTTTTCCGGAGACACCTTTACAAAATCGTATCTAAGCGCGCCAATCGCAATTGCTTTAGCAATCTTGATTTTCTCCTCCTGATCAAACTCTCTTTCTTCAACAATCTTTAAAGCCTCTTCAACCGTTTTTTCAATAAGCTCATCTGCAGAAACATATTTGCCCTTTCTGGTGCTCATGGAACCTTCAGGAAGTGATACAAATTCAAAGAATACGACCTCAGGTTGTTTAAGATTCAGAAGTTTCAGGATCTCCGAGAGCTGGTTCGCAACAAGCTTGTGATCTGCTCCAAGAACATTTATGAATCTCTCAAAGTTCTCATTTTTCCATAAATGGTATGCCAGATCCCTAGTTATGTATAGTGT
>WAJY01000081.1 GCA_015523645.1 Geoglobus sp.
TCCTTGAAATCTGAGCCTTCTTCCCCCTCTTCTTCGCACTCTCAAGGAATTCCTCAAATGCATCAATTGTAATTGCAAATCCGGGTGGAACAGGAAATCCAGCTTTCTCCATCTCTCCCAGATTTGCAGCCTTCCCACCAACACTTGAAATATCATCCTTACCTATCTCGCTAAACCACCTGATGTACTTCATATTCGGACACCTTGGTTATTTTTTAATCTCCTTTAGATATATGTTATCTTGTCAAATACCGGATTTCAACTGATAGCCAAAAGATAAAAAATAAGTTTCAGGTTATGCGGATTCTGCTCTTTTAACAATGCTGACAACTCCACTATCTCCATCAACTCTTATTATGTCTCCCGTTTTTATCACCTGAGTTGCCACTCCCGTGCCAGTTACAGATGGTAGCCCATATTCTCTGCACACAATTGCGGCATGACTTGTAAGACCGCCGATGTCTGTAACAGCTGCTTTTATTTTTGTAAACACTGGAGCCCAGCTGGGATTCGTGTTTGGACAGACAAGTATCTCTCCCTCTTGCACTTCTGTGATCTCATCAAGGAATCTTATCACCCTCGCCTTGCCCTCAATAACTCCCGGTGATGCTGCAAAGCCCTTTATCTCCGTAACCTCCTCAGGTCTGTATGTAACTCCCTTGATCCACTCGCTGACCTTTTCCTGAGTTATGCCCCAAAGCATAACTGTAAACGGCTCTGCAACCTCCTCAGGGACTGTGCCTAGAGCTGGAGGAGGACTCCAGTTTCTCGCTGCCTCAAGAATCTTCTTTCTCTTCTCAGCTATGTTTTTCCAGTATTCAGCTCTTGGCGGGACATTCTCTCCAAGAGCCCAAGCTGTCACAAGATCCTCGATTATCATCGGAATCTCAAACCTGTTGAAGAGGAATACGTCGTCAACTTCCTTCAGCATTCCGTATCTGACGAAAAGCCTGCCAAATTCTCTCATTTTCTCAAACACTATGGTGTGGAACCAGTGCTCAACCCAGAAGAGGTGATTTTCTGCATAGCTGTAAATCCTTCTCACATACTCATAAGCCTGATCAAACGCATTTCTGTCTTCTTCGTTCTTTATCAAATTCCTGTATTCCTTTACAAGCTCATCTCTCTTCTTGTGAATCTCATCTATGTCTCTCTCAACACTTCCTCCAGCCTCAATTGTCTCAATGTAGCTCTTCAGATACTCAAAGGGCACGCTCAGAGTGTTAACCCAGCTTCCCTCGTAATGGAACCACCCACTCCCGCATGAGACATAGAACCACGGATCCTTAGCCTCCTCAAAATCTCTAAGCCACTCTCTTCCTTCAGGAAACGTGCTCAGCTCTTCAATTTTTTCCTCCGGCGACTTGTCAGACTTCAGAATGTTCTTCACCCTATCGCCAAGTGACACTGCAAGCCTTGCAAGCTTTGCAAGCTCTTCCTGCGGACGGAACATCACCACATCTGCCCCAGCAACCATCTTTCCAATTGTTGACTCGCTTATCGCTGGAAACAGCTTTCTCACAACATCTGCAAATGAGAGGTATGCAAGATAGCTCAGATTCAAGTATTGAAAGTGGTACTGCCATGCCTTAAAAATCGAATCAATAAGCTTGCTGTACGCCTCCATCAGATCATAGGACGTGAAGTAACCTCTTGGCTCTGGAAAAACTCTATCATCAGGCTCAAATGTCGGTAGATCTGGAATTTCAATATTCTTCACAGATTCCCCAAGCTCCCTGAATTTCTTCTCCCATTTCTCATACAAGTTCTCCTTCTCGTAGTTCTCAAACACATAAAATGCTCTTTTCTGGAAGAGCTCAGCCTTCTTCTGTATTGTTTCCTCACTTGGCGGTTCAACAGCACAGATGTAGAAGTAGCATCCAAGTATTCTCTGCGCAACTCCCTGGGCTGGTGGAATGCAGAAAACCCTCGTATTTAGCTGGGCTAAGGCTATCTGCCACGCCTCATGAAATATCAGATCCCACGGGTACATTGGATCTGGAGCATGTATCTTGTCAAGATACCAGAACTGTCTTCTTTCCCACTCAGCTCTTTCCTCGCTGAATATGTAGTGTGGGGGATACATCTCCTCCCATCCTTCCATCTCCTTAGGCGTCACAACCTCCAACGGGTCAGGAAAACCGCTCATCACATCACCCCTTTTGTCGCCTCAATAAGTTCACAATTATAAATTATTAAGGAATACAAAATAGTTTGTCAAGTTCTATATTTGAAAAGTAATGTAAAATATATGACTTCAAATATATTTTTCAAAAACCTAAAGTTGCCGTTAAGGGGAAAATTCTACTCATGAAATGCTGAAATGGGAGAGTATGATCTTTTTCAGGGCATTAGAGATGTCTCTGTTGTTCAATACAACTCCTTCATCGTACCATCTCCTCTCTTTCAGGCTCCCTTCAGACGGCATTATTATTGCCTCTTCACCATCCCTCACATATATTCTGGCTGAAAGTTCGAAATTTTCAATTGTGGCAATTTTTGAAAGAAAGTCAAGAATTTCACTTGGAATCTCCTTGATGGCTGTAAGCAGATATATCTCGACACCACGCTCGAATGCCTCCAGTATTTCAGGCTTGTATTCATAAACAAGCCTCATTGTCTCGTTTTTTGTTGCAGCTATTGTGAGGTTTCTCTTGCTTCTGCTTATTATGTCCTTCACGGCTCCAACCAATGCTCTTCTGCCGGTCACCTCATAAGAGATGTGGTTGGCTACTCTCTTCTCATATCCGATTGACCTTACAATATGAACGAACTCCTCTCTAAGCCTTAAAAGGTCATAAAGTCTTTTCTCCATCTCTCTGATTAGGATTGAGGTGGCGACTTCAGGTGAAACTGCAAAAAACTTTTTTGGTCTCTGAGTTGAGACATAAACCAAACCTCTCTCACCAAGATCTTCCAGAATGTCATATACTCTCTGCCTAGTTAGTTTTGTCTCCTTTGCTAGCTCACTCACAGATATGCCAGGCTTTTTGAGAAGAATTAGGTATATGATAGCCTCCGTATCCCTCATTCCAAGACTTTTCAGTATCTCTGTCAGTCTGGATGACCCAAGCTTCTCTTTATTCACAGAAATTATTAAAGCCATTGCCATTACTTAAATCTTATTCAAGATGTCCTTTTTGTCTCTAGAAAAAGTTAACAGATGTTCCCGGATCAAATTTAAAGTTTAAAGCTTGACATAGCTTTATCTTCGAGTATTTGCTAATCCTAATTAAAGCTAACAAAGGGGGGGTTTAAATGGCAGAATGTGCAGTTTGCGGATTCAGATGGGAGGGTGAAGAGGAGGGAGAGCCGATAGAAACATGTCCGAAATGTGGCTCACCCATTGCAAGAGGTGAACATGTTCATCTCAGCTTCAAGATACCGGGCGACATAAGGGAATTCATAGAGATATGCGAGTCGGAAGGAGAGCTAAAAAGGATTAAAGCTGAGGTGGACTGGTATTTAGAGCTCGGTCATGTTGCAAAACTGAATGAAGAAAAAAGCGGTCCAGCTCTGCTCTTTGAGAATGTTAAAGGTTATAACACCCCAGTTCTAACAAGCGCATACACAAAGCCATCTAGGGTTGCAATAGCTCTTGGAATGAGCAGAAATGCTGGGATTGTCGACATCGCCCATGAATGGATGAGGAGAGTTACAGAATCTCCAGGACTTATAAAGCCAAAAACTGTCAGTGATGGTCCAATTTTTGAGAACAAAATGGAAGGCGATAGCATAGACCTAACAAAGTTTCCAGTGCCCCAGCTCTATCCAATGGATGGCGGGAGATATTTTGGAACCACAGCATATCTTATAACGAAAGATCCTGAAACTGGGTTTGTCAATTTGGGAGTTTACAGAATGCAGATGCTCGATGAAAAAAGCTTGGGGCTTCAGCTTCTCAAGGGAAAGGACGCAGAAGTTATGCTGAATAAATATAAGGAGATCGGCAAACCTATGCCAGCTGTTGCAGTTATAGGAGGCTCCCCCCTCGGCTTCTTGGTTGGAAGTACCCTTGTCCCGTATGGCACGAGCGAGTACGAGGTTATAGGTGCTTTGCAAGGAAAGCCTGTTGAAGTTGTAGAGAGCGATCTCACAGGACTGCCAATACCGGCAAACGCTGAGATTGCTGTTGAGGGCTTTGTGGATCCAGAAAACTTCAGAGCAGAAGGTCCATTTGGAGAGTACACTGGCTATTACTCAGGCAAAGCACAGGAGGAGTTTCCAAAACCGTGGCTCAAGGTTGAGAGAGTGTTTTACAGACACGATCCTGTGTTCTGGGCAACAACCGTTGGAAGACCTGTAACAGATACCCACATTGTTCAATCGATAAATAGAACAGCAGAACTCTGGACTCAACTTCAAAGGATGGGTGTGCCCGGAATTCAATCTGTTTATATCCCACCAGAAAGCACAGGAAGGTACTGGGTTATAGTTTCGATAAAGCAGCTATATCCAGGGCATGGAAGGCATGCTGGACTTGCCGTCTTTGCAACCGTTCTCGGCAACTACGGCGTGAAGGGAGTTATAGTGGTTGATGAGGACATAAGGGCAGATGATCTGCCGAGAGTTTGGTGGGCGATGTCAGTCAGATACAATCCTGTAGAGGACACGGAGATAATTAAAAAAGGCAGATCCACACCGCTCGATCCATCTCTGCCAGCCTACACCGACTTCTATGACCACAGGCACATAGTTTCAAGAATTCTGATTGATGCAACAACCCCGTATGAGTGGAAGAAGAAGCCAACCGTGATCGAGCTTGACAGGGAAGTGATTGAAAAGCTAAAAAGCAGATGGGATGAGTTTGATTTTGACTGGGTACCAGAATAATCCTCTTCTTTTTTTTGGTGAAATCATGAAATGGGCTGGATTCGATTTCGGACAATGCCTAATGGACTCCTCAAATCGAAAGGTGGAATACTGGATGGCTGCAGTTTTCATTGATGAGGAAAAGGAGAGATCAGGAATCATTGAGGAGAAGGTGAAGCTCTACAGAGAGCTTATTGAAAAGTATGGAGACTTCAGGAAACTCCATGAGAAGGGAAGACATGAGGTTGAGGAAAAGGTTCTTGAGAACAACCCCTGTCTCATAAAGAGATATTATGAGGTTGAGCAGAAGCTTCTGAAGCCGGCTGATGGTATATATGAGGCATTAAGGCATCTGAAATCAAAGGGATACAGGGTTGATGTTGTTTCAGACATGGGTGCTCTTAATGTTATAGTGAATTTTCTCAACAACTACAATCTAAGGCACTTCTTTTCCAACATTTACTCTCCAAAGGGTGTTCTGAGAGAGGATGGAATAATAGATGAGTCATTCAGAGATGTATCAAAGGAAGACGGAAGTCTGTATTTAAAGCTCAGGGAAGATTTGGAAAAGAGCGGTGTTGATTTGGATAATGCCTACATGATTGGCGACAATCCTGTCAAGGACATAGAAATGGCTAAAAGATACGGATTCAAAGCTGTTCATTATGCCGTTAGAGGAAAGGAGAGCGAGCATGCTGACTTCGTAATAAAAAGCTTTTATGAGCTGAAAAACATTCTCTGAAAGGGGAGGAAACATGCCCGACAGAGGTGAGGAAGTTAAAATAGAAATTCCCGAGAAAATAAACCTGGCTGAGATAATTGTAGACAGAGGCGCTGAAAAGTATGGAAAGAAAGAGGCTTTGGTGTGTGTTGGAAGCAGGGAGATGGGAATTCAGGAGGAGAGTGTGAGCTTTGAAGATCTAAAAGATCTCACAAACAAAGCCGCAAATTCCTTTCAAAATGAGGGGATGAGCTTTGACGATCGCGTATTGCTCGTTCTCCCCGATTCAGTTGATTTTTATATTGCCTTTTACGGAGCAATAAAGCTTGGAGCAATACCGATACCCGTGAACACATACCTCAGAACAGAGGACTACCA
>WAJY01000082.1 GCA_015523645.1 Geoglobus sp.
ATCACAGGTTTTATGCTGAGTCCCTTCCCATGATCGCAAGTGAAAACATAACGAGCAAGTTTGTTAGGAGATGCTATCTTTCAGATCTAGGACATAGGTATGCTGAGGGAAAGGTTGGCGAGCGCTATTATCAGGGATGCTCATTTATAGATGAAATTGAGAGTTTTGCTATAGAGATAACCAGGGATCTCTTCAATGCAGAACATGTGAATGTACAGCCAATAAGCGGAGTTGTTGCAAATAAGGCTGCGTTTTTTGCACTAACTAAGCCCGGGGATAAAATAATGGCTCTTTCTGTGCCATGTGGAGGGCACATCAGTCATGACAAGGTATCATCTGCGGGCATGAGAGGACTTGATGTGCTTCACTATCCCTTCAACAACGATGAATTTGACATAGATATTGAAAAAACTGAAAAGGTTGCACTTAAAGAAAAGCCGAGTTTGTTTGTTTTAGGCTCAAGCTTGATCCTTTTTCCCCAGCCTGTTAAAGAAATGAAAGAGATTGCTGAAAGCATTGGTGCAAGGGTTATGTATGATGCGAGCCATGTTCTGGGGTTGATTGCAGGCAATGAGTTTCAGAAACCCCTTGAAGAGGGGGCAGATGTGGTTACAGGCTCAACACACAAGACCTTTTTCGGTCCTCAGAGAGCGATAATACTTTCTAAGGCAGAGATAGCAGGTATAATAGACAAGGCAGTTTTTCCCGGTGTTGTAAGCAATCACCATCTTAACACCCTAGCAGGATATGCCGTTTCTGCGATAGAGATGAAGCTTTATGGGAGAGAATATGCTAGGCAAACGGTGAGAAATGCAAAAAGACTTGCTGAGAGATTGCATGAGTTAGGTATGGATGTTGTTGGGGAGAACAGGGGATTTACCCAATCACATCAGGTTGCCGTGGATGTTAGGGGATTTGGTGGAGGTCAGAAGGTTGCAGAAAAGCTTGAAAAAGCCGGAATAATTCTCAATAAGAATCTTCTTCCTTGGGATTCCCTAAAGGATACAGCAAATCCTTCAGGAATAAGAATTGGCGTGCAGGAGATAACAAGGCTTGGAATGAAGGAGAGCGAGATGGAGGAGATTGCAGAAATAATATATGGTGTTAATGCGGGCAAAATATCTCCAGAAAAGGCTAAGGAAAGGGTGAAGGAGCTAAGATCAAGTTTTAGCACCATAAAATACACTTTTGAAGAACATCCGGCTTATTATTTCCCAGATCTTTGTTAGCAATCATCTGACTGTCCAATAAAATTAAAAGAATCAAAAAGTCCGGAAAATTGATCAGATCCCGAATCCGAAACTTTTATATTCTTTTCTGAAATCTGAAGCCATAAAGTTTAAATTCCCGTTTACTTTCTGCCTTTAAGCAATCACAAAGCTTGCTGTTGTGAGACCATGATGCTGGAAAAGTTGGTGGAGAGGAAGGATCAGCTTGAAAGAGATCTCAGCGATTTTATAAGGAAGAGGGATGAACTCAATGAGGCATCCAGGATATATGCTGAAAAGAGAAATGAGCTCAATGCCCAGATTAGAGAGCTTGTTTCGAGAGTTAGAGATTTAAAAAAGGTCAGAGATGAACTCAATGCTAAAGCAAGGGACATCAAGGCTGAAAGAAGAAAAATTCACAAAAAGATCGATGAGCTTTACAGAGAGCTTGACAAGCTCAGGAGGAGAATTGATAGGGGAGGAAGACCTCTTGGCGAGATAGAAAAGGAGATTAGAAGGCTGGAGTTCAAGCAGCAGACTGCTGTTCTGACAATAGATAAAGAAAGGGCATTGGTTGAGAGAATTGCAAAGCTTAAGAAAGAGCTTGAAGAGAGAAAGGAACAGCTTGAGAGGCATGAGGAATTCAGAAGGCTGATATCCAAGATAAAATCACTTAAGGAGGAAGTCAGAGCTCTTACAGAGGAGATGAAGAGGTATCAGGAAGAGGCTGACAAAGTTCATGCTGAGATTGTTGAGATTTTGAAAAAACTTGATCAAACCAGAAAGATCGCTGATGAAATGCATCACAAGTGCATAGAAAGCAGAAAACAGGCTGACAGATACCATGCAGAGGCAATCAAAACAAGGAAAGACATAAAGGATCTTGAGAAGGTTATAAAGGCATTGAAAGCAAAGCAAAACAAGAGTAGAGAGCAAAAAGAAAGAGAGGAGCTGATGAAAAGAGCTAGAGAAGTTTATGAAATGTTTAAAAGAGGAGAGAAGCTCGAAACTGAAGATATTTTGCTTTTACAAAGAGCTGGTTTAATATAAATTGCTGAATGTATTTTCTTGACTCAGTAGCTTCTTAATCCTCTTTCTACTGCTTTTAGCATCGCGAATGAAATTGCTGTGAGAACTGAAACACTTGCAATAAACTTGTCTCTTTCAGGCAGCCCGTTTTTCATCAAAAGCGTGATTCCGCTTGCTGTGCATACAAAAAGAAATGTGACTACTATAGCTATAATAAATCCACCAATGAGAAAGTAAGGAGCCTTGGATGGATTTATGCTTCTTTGTTCTATCACAACCGAGGATATGACAAAAACAACTGCAAAAATTAACAGTATGTATGAGAC
>WAJY01000083.1 GCA_015523645.1 Geoglobus sp.
GCTTATACATGGTTTAACTTATCTGGAAATAGAAAGAAAAGAGCTTTTAAGCAGGAGAAATGAAGTTAGAAAAGAGCTTTTTGAATTCATAGAGAGAGCTGATAAAAACAGCTGGTATGTAGATTATGTAGCTTCATGGCTCAGGGAGATTGAGCTTCTTCCGGGAAGAAAGAGAGCAGCCACATACAAACATCGCATAGCTGATTTAACAGGGCATGGAGAGTATCCGTGCGATTAAACTATAGATTCCCATTCCATGGTGTATGTGCTGCCAACCACAGGATCTGGAATGTACCATAGAAGCCTTACCCTACCATCCTTTATGTACCAGAAAGGCTGTATGGACACTTTTCCACTTTTTCCGTTCTTACTCTTGAATGTTGCGACAAGCCTTTTTATCCTCTTAACTTCTTTCTGAAGAGCGACACTTATTATAACTATCTTCGCCGGTGTATTTGCATCGTAATATATTCTGTCACCCTTCAGAGCTATAGCTTTCCTCCTTTTACGTCTGTACCAGTACATATACGTCTCATTTTTTCTCACAGGTTTGCTAAAATGTATCTCGACATGCACATTCTTTCGTGGCAGATCTTCACTCTCGAGGAGCTCTACTGTCAGTCTATTTCCTTCATTGTCAAAGGCTTCTATTTCCAGTTCTTTGAATGTCAGAAATCCTTCCTCTGTGAAGAACCAGTGCTTCTGTTTTTCTATCTGATCATCAGCTGTGTTCGTGAATACAAAGAACTCGAAAACCTCTATATCACCTTCAACATTGAGAACGTCGTAGTCCAGAAATACAAGCAAATCATACCTGCCTTTCGGGATTTTCAGCTCAATCTGTCCATAATTTTTGGGGTAAATGTGGTAAAATCCGATGTATTCGTCGTTTAACTTATAGAAATATCTCGCTTTTGAGTCATATACCCTCTTAAGCCTTTTATCAGCCTTTACCATTTTCACAAACCCCATTTTTACAAGTTCGTTAGCATGATATCGAATATTGTCAATTTTTGTGTCTACTCCTTGTTTTTTGAGTTCACTTTGAAGCATCCTTGCGCTGAACAGTTTGTCTTTTTTATTAGCCAGTATCTCAAGAATCGAAGCTTTTATTTCACTCATTTTTGATAATTCTTTCTTACTCAAAGGTTTGAGGTTAAGTTTTTCACCGGAAAAAGCCTCAATCAAGTAAAGCATATCAAGTGTAGCCTGACCAAAATTAATTTCATTTTCGCCGTAACAAAAATGCGTATATAATGGGGATATTGCACAGCTAAATAATATACGCTACTATTTCATGGATACGAATTCAATCCAAGCATTTTGTGAGTAAAACTCGACAAGAAAGCGAGTTTCTCTCTAGAAAAATAAAATCGCCGTAATCTTAGCTTTTGTAGGAGTTTTTACAAGTATTATTAGATAGCTATGACACGCGATAACTCCGAGTCTAAAGATGTTAAGTCGAATGAAGTTAATCAAAAGGTTGCAGAGATAATCAAAAGAGAGCTAAGGAAGGGGAGGATTTCTGTTGAAAGAAAAATAATTGAAGAGCAGCAAAATGAGTATGTGAAAAGGAGACTGGAAAATTTTAATGATTTTATCTTTAAAATCAAGGAACTTGGGGAGAAACCGCCAAAATCCACTCACAGGAATGAATACATAAGATACAGGCACAAGCTTGATGAACTTGTATGCGTTTGGGATGAGCTGCTCGAATGCCTGCCCCGTTTTACAGGAGATGAACTGAGAGAATTTATTGAAGGAGAAGTTAAAGGAGGGGAGAGCAGAGAAAGGTGTTTTGATATAGCATTAATGCTTGCGGCAAGAGATGAGCCCATGAGCTTTGGTGAGATTGTAAAGAAGGCAAGATGGCTTAAAAGCTTTGCAGGACTTAATGAGAGTTCTCTGAACAAGACCCTGAGCAGGGTTCTCAAAAGTTTGAAGAGAATCAGGCTTGTTGTTAAGGCGACATACTACTTTAGACTTTTTAATTTGGGTGGAGGCTCAGAAAATCCCGCATCTGTTCTTGAAAGAAGGAAAAGAATCGATGAAAGGCTTGATAGATACCTTGCAAAAATTCTGAAAGAGATGTCGAATCTGAGAGAAAGTGTTGACAGAATGAGTGAAATGCTTACAAGAACGGGAAATTATTCTGATCTGTTTATTCGTCGTTTAAGATGACTGTCAAAAGCTGATTTTTGATCATGTCAGGGGTTCGAAAGTTCTGTCCAATCGTTTCTCCCGTGTGAAAGGTGACAAGCTTTCACGGAGCTTGTCTTCAGGAAATGACAGCTAACTTGTCCTTGTTTAGTGACACAGAGTAAGGCATGGGTTGGATTTGTGCCGGAAAGTTCTGAAAAGTTTCCAACAGCCTATGAAGAAATTGAGCAAAAGGTTTATAATCAATAGCCCCGCGGGGATTCGAACCCCGGTCGCCGGCTCCAAAGGCCGGCATGATTGACCGCTACACCACGGGGCTTTTATCAAATCTGCTTGTATTCAGTTTTTATTGTTTTCTGAAGCAAAGGTTTTTAGATTTTAATTAGAGTCCCGGCAATGTTGGTTGAGAAGTTTGTTGCCTGCTCAACGTGCAATTCAGCTTTTAAGCCATCTGATCTGATATGAAGGGTGAGTTTGAACTCGATTGTTGATCTCTCCCCATTCCTCACATGCTTGATCCACCAATCTGGGATCTTTGTGTTGTCTAGCAGGAATGTAGCGCTGAACTTTCTCTTTTCTTCTGGTTTGAGAGTTATGTTCAGCTCATCCACCCCTCTGCCAACTTCCACACCATTAATCAGTACCCTGTAGTCAATTCTGCCAATTTCGAGATCGATCATTCCTTTGTTCAGTGCTTCTCCATATAATGAAATTTCAGTTATAAAATTAGATACCCTACCCCTTTTTATTTTCAAGTTTCTAATCTCGAAAATCTCCTTTCCTCCAAACAAAAGACTCTCATCCTTTAGCCTTCTTTCAAAAATGTCTGTTTCAAATTTTTTTTTGAATTTCTCATAGGTCTTCAGTTCGGTAAAAAAGAGGTTTACAGCTGGATATACTTTAACAAGAATCTCACTGCTCTCGTTTGATTCCAAATGCAAAACCCATATATTCCTGATTCTTTCATTGTCAATCTTTATATCAAGAATTGCTTTGTCTCTATAAATTTTTATTGCATGACCCTCGGCTATCTCAATGCCGTTGATGTAAAGCAAAGATTCAACGTCACTTAATGGAAGAAATGGGAGTGGATTTTCTAGCTTGGCATCAACAATCAGCTCTGAATACTCTTGACTCACGTTTCCCCAATGCATCTGTATATCGGTAACTTTAGGCTGAATACATCCCATTATCAGTGGTATCAGCATGACAGCAAGAAGTCTCATAATCTTCTGCATCTTCCCTTGCAGATAATCTTTTCTTCATTTCTGATGCTTAGAATTGAAAATGCCCTAGGAGAGGTTAGGAGTTATTGTTATATACTCTGAGCAAAAGCTAAGAGCATGGAAAAAATTAGACTTGGACTGATTGTAGCAGAATTCAACAGAGACATAACCTACATGATGGAGGTTCTTGCAAGAGAGCATGCTGAAATCCTCAACTGCGATATTGCAGAGATAATTCGTGTGCCGGGAGTTTTTGACATTCCCATTGCTTTGAAAAAGATGCTTGAAAGGGGAAAAGTTGATGCTGTTGTCACCCTTGGATGCGTTATAGAGGGTGAGACGGAACATGATGAGGTTGTGGCTCAACATTCAGCAAGGAAAATACTGGATCTGAGTCTGGAATATGGTATTCCCGTCACTCTGGGAATCAGCGGTCCTGGAATGGGAAGAATAGCAGCTCAGGAAAGAATAGACTATGCAAAGAGAGCCGTTGAAGCTGCTGCGAAGCTGGTGAGGAGGTTAAGGGATTATGAGCAGAGCTGACCTCATAAAACCGTCAGCAACAATGAGGATCTCTGAAAGGGCAAAACAGCTAAAAAATGAAGGAAAAGATGTTGTTGACATGGGTCTTGGAGAACCGGATTTTAATACTCCAGAACACATAATCAATGAGGCATGCAAGGCTATGAAAGAGGGAAAAACAAACTATGCTCCCGCTCAAGGGATACCTGAGTTAAGGGAGGCAATAGCAGAAAAACTGAGAGAAGAAAATGACATACCAGCAAGCCCTGAAAATGTGATCGTTACAGCAGGAGCAAAGTATGCGATATATGAGGCGATGCAGGTCTTGATTAATCCGGGTGATGAGGTGGTTCTTCTTGAGCCTGCTTGGGTGAGCTATGAGGCATGCATTCTCCTTGCTGGAGGAAAACCGGTTTTTGTCAAACACTCACAGGATTTCAGGTCTGCAGACATAGAAGAATTCATCACGAGAAAGACAAAAATGATCGTTGTTAATTCCCCAAACAATCCTATTGGCGTTGTCTATCCATTCCAATTTCTAAAGAAAGTGGCTGATCTTGCTGTGGATCATGATCTCTACATACTCTCTGATGAGGTTTACGAGAAGATAATTTTTGATGGTGAGCATGTAAGCATAGCCAGTTTTGATGGCTTGTTTGACAGAACAATAACTGTAAATGCTTTTTCAAAGAGCTATGCAATGACAGGATGGAGATTGGGATATGCTGTTGCAGAAAAGAGCATCATAGATAGGATGAGAAAGATCCAGTCTCATTCAATAAGCTCCCCAACAACCTTCGTGCAGTATGCTGGAATAGCAGCATTGAAAGGAAGCCAGGAGTTTGTTAGGAAGATGGTTGAAGAATTCAGGAGAAGAAGGGATTTTATTGTGGAAGGGCTTGAGGAGCTAGGCTTTGAGTTTGCCCCGCCAGAAGGGGCATTCTACATATTCATGAACACCGGAATGGATGGAGATGAATTCAGCGAGAAGTTTCTTGAGAAATACCACGTTGCTGTTACCCCGGGTTCAAGTTTTGGAAGGAATTATGCCGAGTGGGTGAGGTTAAGTTATGCTACAAGTCTTGATAGAATTCGGGAGATGCTGAGAAGGCTTGAGAGTTTTATGAGGGAGGAGAGTAAAGTTTTAACTTGATGTAATTAGATTATCGTAGATAATAAAAAATTTTTTAAATCACTGAGCTTAAGTGGTGAATGAAATGGGTTCAATACTGCTTATAGGCTCTCCTGGAACTGGAAAAACTAGGCTCATTCTCAAGTATCTGAAGTATTACAACAAAGCTCTCTGGGTGTCAACGACCGAGAGTGCTCCTGACGTGAGGAAAAAGCTAGATAACTACAGTGGAGACCTTTGGGTTGTTGACACACACACATGGGATCAGAAGGTTAATGTTACAAGCAAGGACATAATTGTCAGCAATCCTATGAATCTCAATGAGGTGAGCATAGCAATAGGAAGAGCCTTGGATAATTTAAAAAAAGGATATTTCATAGCCTTTGACTCTATTTCAGGATTGCTACTTTATCACACACCACAGAAGGTTATACATTTTCTGAGAAACATTGTTGTGAGGATGAATTCAGATGGAGGTGGAGGGATATTCACACTTGTTAAGAATGCCCACGATATTCATGCTGAAACCTCTATAAGTCTGATATTTCACAACATCGTTGAGCTTGAGAGAATTTTCAATCACAACAATGTGAGGAGGCTGATAAAGATAATCAGAGCATCAGAATACATTGAAAAGGAAATTGACGAACTAAAGCTTGTGAAAAATGATCTGATAATCTCTGATGAGCTTGATAGATTTATAAGGAGCCAACTGAGCATAAAAACATGATAATCTTACTCTCCCTTTCATTTATTGCTGGATTAATTGCAGTAATCTCGCCATGCGTTCTTCCAATGGTTCCAGTAGTGTTTGCAGGATCTTATGGTAGCTGGAAAAGGGGCTTTTTGATAATTGCGGGCATGATACTGATGTTCATGTCACTTGGATACATCGCATCATTTGTAGGTAAGCTATGGATATTTAGCTTTGTTGCTTATGCAGGTTTAACCTTGTTTGGAGTCATCATGATAGATGACAGGCTTTATGAGAGATATTCGGTCTATTCTTCAAGAGTTGTTGGCAAACTGAGAGTTCCAGCTGACTCCCTTCTCTTCGGAGCCCTTCTTGGCATAATTTGGAGTCCATGCATAGGACCAATCATAGGGGCTTTGCTGAGCTACAATGCATTGAATTCGAGTGAAGTTGAAGGCATGCTTTCCATGCTCTTTTTTGGACTTGGAATTGCCACCAGCATATCACTCATAATTAAAGTTGGGGAGAGAGGAAGAATACTCTCATCTCTTGGAGAGAGGTTGAGAAAGCTTTCAGGCTACATCATAATCGCCTTCGTGATTCTCTCTGCTCTTGGAATAATCGACAAATTAGAGATGTTGCTATCAGCGATTCTTCCTATTTAGTTCGATATTTGCAAGATCTTCAGCTACCTCGACATTTTCAAAAACCTTTCTAGCGTCTTCTAGTAATGGTAATGTATCTTTTGAGTATCTTGCGCTTATGTGGGTTAGGTAAAGTCTTTTAACACCAGCAAGCCTTGCTATTTCTCCAGCCTCTCTTGCAGTGGAGTGTTTGGTTATTTCAGCCCATTCTTGAAGATCTGAGGTAAAGGATGAGTCATGTATAAGCAGATCAGCATTTCTGGAAATTTCTATCGTTTTTTTAATCGGTCTTGTATCACCGGTATAGACTACTCTCCTCCCTCTAACAATCCCATCTGTCACCATTTCAGGTGTGATTCTCCTACCCTCTATCACAACTTCATTGCCTTCAGCGAGCTTTTTATAGAGGGGTCCGGGCTTTATTCCCAGCTCTATTGCCTTTTTTGGGGAAAATCTGTAGAAATCATCCTCAATCAGTGCATATCCAACACTCTTCACCACATGCTTTGTCTCAAAAGCCTCAATTCTGAATCTCTGAAATCTCACACTCTCTCCATCTTTTAACTCTCTCACATTAATCCTGAAGTCGAGATTTTCATAACCGAATTCTGAAAAAAGTCCCTCAAGAAATTTCGGCTCAGGACAAAAGACATTTAGATCAGCCTTCCTTCCGTTTAATGACATCGATTCTATCAGCCCAAAGATCCCTATGAAGTGGTCTGTATGCATGTGGGTTATAAATATCGAATTTATGGAGAATCCTGTTTTTGCCTTCATCATCTGCCTTTGTGTTCCTTCACCACAATCAAACAGAAATTTTTCACCACCGAATGAAATGAAAATGGAAGAAGTGTTTCTCTCAACAGTTGGAACCGTGCCGGAGGTTCCAAGAAACTGAATCCTTAATTGCATAAAGAACTAGCTTTCCAAGACTATTTCTATGTTGACATCCTTAGGAACCTGAATTCTCATGATCTGTCTTAAAGCCCTTTCATCTGCTGCAATATCAATCAATCTCTTATGGATTCTCATCTCCCAATGATCCCAGGTCTCGCTTCCCTCACCATCTGGTGACTTTCTCACAGGCACAACCAATCTTTTTGTTGGTAATGGAATAGGACCGCTTATCTCAACTCCGGTTTTTAAGGCAATCTCTCTTATCTGACTGCATATTCTGTCAAGATCCTGAGGATTCAATCCAGAAAGCCTTATTCTTGCTCGGTAACCCTTAATTGCCATGAAAATTCACCCAAAAAATAAAAAGGGTTAACCTCTTGGGGTTAAGTCAAGCACCATACCTGCTGCAACGGTCATTCCCATATCCCTAATCGCAAATCTGCCTAGAGGGGGAATGTCCTTCACCTTCTCTATTACCATGGGTCTTGTTGGCTGTAATTTTACCACAGCAGCATCTCCTGTCTTGAGGAACTGGGGATTCTCCTCCTTTGTCTGCCCAGTCTTTGGATCAATCTTCTTCTGAAGCTCGACAAACTGGCATGCAACTTGGGCTGTATGGGCATGAACAACTGGGGTATAGCCAACTGTTATTGCTGTTGGGTGCTGTAGGACAACAATTTGAGCTGTGAAATCTCTAACAACTGTTGGTGGACTGTCTGGATGTCCTGCAACGTCGCCCCTTCTTATGTCATTCTTGCTCACACCCCTAACATTAAAGCCAATGTTATCGCCAGGCTCAGCTTGCGGAATGGCTTCATGGTGCATCTCAATGCTCTTCACCTCTCCGCTAACCCCTGCAGGGTTGAAGACAACCTTGTCTCCAGTTTTCAGGATGCCAGTTTCAACCCTTCCTACTGGAACAGTACCCACACCGCTTATCGAGTAAACATCCTGTATCGGAATTCTGAGTGGTTTGTCAACCAGCTTCTCAGGTGGCTTGAGAGCATCAATAGCCTCGAAGATTGTCGGTCCATTATACCAAGGCGTTTTATCACTCTTCTTCAACACATTGTCTCCGTAGTATGCTGAGACTGGAATGAAAGGAGCCTGATCTGGCTTGTATCCTACAAGCTGAATTAGCTTTGCAACTGCATCCTTGCACTTTTCAAACTCCTTTTGATCGTAATTTACCCTGTCCATCTTGTTTATTGCAACAATTAGCTGGTTGATTCCGAGTGTTCTTGCCAGAAAGACATGCTCTTTAGTCTGAGCCATCACTCCATCGACAACATCAACAACGAGTATTGCCGCATCAGCCTGACTTGCTCCGGTTATCATGTTCTTTATGAAGTCTCTGTGCCCAGGACAGTCGACAATCGTTACCTCATACTTCTGCGTTAAGAATTTTCTATGGGCTACATCAATTGTTAATCCTCTTTCCCTCTCCTCCTTCAACCTGTCCATGACCCATGCAAATTCAAAAGTAGCCTTCCCTTTTTCCTGAGCCTCCTTTCTGTATTTCTCAATTATGTGCTCCGGTATCTCACCGGCATCGTAGAGAAGTCTTCCAATCAGTGTAGACTTCCCGTGATCTACATGTCCGATCATTGCAATGTTAATATGCTCCTTCTCCTTTGCCATATTTATTCACCTCCTTTCTCAGACTTAAGAAATTAGAGGGTTTATAAAACTTTCACCCAATGAAATCCTCAGGCTTAGGAATCTCAAGTTTCAAGCCTTTTCTCTGTCTGACTTCCATTACAAACTGCTCAAACAAGCTTTGAGGGACTTGTTCGAAACCTGCAAATTCTACACTCCAAATAGCCTTTCCTGAAGTGGCGCTTCTTATGTCTCCAGCAAAACCAAACATCTCCTTAACCGGAGCCTTTGCAATCACCGTAACTAAGTCCCCTTCAGAATTGATCTCAAGTACTTGCCCTCTTCTACCCTGTATTTCTCTTGTAACAGCCCCCATCATATCCTGAGGAACTGTGATGTAGACTTTCTGGTACGGTTCAAGCAGAGCCGGGTTGGCTTGGAGAAGGGCTGCAAATATAGCAGATCTCACAGCAGGAATCACTTGAGCAGGTCCTCTATGAACTGCATCCTCATGAAGCTTGCAGTCAACCAGCTTCACCTTTAGCCCATGAACAGGCTCTCTCGCAATTGGTCCAGCCTGCATAGCCTCTCTGAAACCTTCAAGTATGAGCTCCATTGTCTCATGCAGATACTGTATGCCTTTTGTAACATCAACGAAAATGTTTCCCTCAAAGTATTCCTGAATTCCAGCAGCCTCCTCTCCAGGAAGTCCAGCCTCCTGAAGGATTCTCCTCCTTTCCTTCTTCTCCATTTTCATGCTGACCTCTCCTTCCTTGAATCTCTGTATCACCTCGCTCGGGCAAGGCTCAACAACAATGTAAAATCTGTTGTGCTTGTTCGGTGACTTTCCTTCAACAACTGGTGAGGTTGTGTTTACAGTCTCCCTAAAAACAACAATCGGTGGTGATGTCTTCACCTCAAGTCCAAAGTCCCTTCTTATTCTCTCAACCTTAACCTCAAGATGGAGCTCTCCCATACCGCTTATCAGATGTTCTCCTGTCTCTTCATTCAGTGTAATGTGAAGTGTTGGGTCTTCCTTGGCTAGCTTCCTCAAAACTTCAATCAGCTTAGGCAAGTCTCTTGGATTCTTTGCCTCTATAGCCATTGTGACAACAGGTTCGCTGTAGTGTCTTATGCTTTCAAAAGGTTCCATGTCCTCAACCGAAGAGCATGTGGAGCCTGCAGAAGCATCCTTAAAGCCGACTATTGCCACAATGTTGCCGGCAGGTATCTCATCGACCTCAACCCTCTTTGGACCCATAAACAGACCGACTGTCTGTGCTCTGTTCTTAGTTTTCTTGTCAAGAATGTGAAGCTCCATTCCAGGCTTTAGAGTTCCACTGAAGAGTCTTCCAACGGCAATCTCACCTGCATGAGGGTCTGAAACTATCTTTGTAATCATCAGAGACACAGGACCTTTAGGATCGCAGTTCACCATCGCTCTTCCAACCTCTGAATTGATATCGCCTTTCCATATTGTCTGTATTCTCCTTTTTTGAGCCTCTATCGGTGATGGTAGGTGTCTTATCACCATGTCCAGAACAACCTTGAAAAGTGGGCTCTTCTTTGCTAAACTCTTTGAATCATCTGATTTGAGGTACTCATAGACCTCCTTGAATCCTATACCTGTGTCTTTCATTGCCGGAACGCTCACAGCCCAGTTGTATAATGCGGAGCCGAATGCAACACTGCCATTTGAGACATCAAGCCTCCACTCATCATACATCTCAGGCTTGGAAGATTTTATGAATCTGTTAACATCAGAAATGACCTTGATGAACCTCTTCTGCATCTCCTCCGGAGAGACCTCAAGTTCCCGAATAAGTCTGTCAACCTTGTTCACAAACAAAACTGGTTTGACGTTCTCCTTCAACGCCTGTCTCAATACCGTCTCTGTCTGTGGCATTATACCTTCAACTGCATCTATGACGACTATAACGCCATCCACAGCTCTCATGGCTCTTGTAACTTCTCCACCAAAGTCCACATGCCCGGGAGTGTCTATCAGGTTTATCAGAAATTCCTCCCCGCCGTATTCATGTACCATGGAAACGCTTGCAGAATTTATTGTGATTCCCCTCTCTTGTTCCTGAGAGTCAAAATCCAAGTATAGCTGTCTTCCTGCAAGCTCTTCGCTTATCATTCCAGCTCCAGCAAGAAGGTTGTCAGAAAGGGTGGTTTTTCCGTGGTCTATGTGTGCCACTATTCCCATGTTCCTTATTTTCTCTGGCTTGTACATTAGCTCTTTAATCCTGTCAATCATTTTCTTTGCTCTTGTCATTGGATCACCTGGCAGATTTGGCTACCCTCTCAACCTCCTCCTTCTTAGCTATCGCATAGCTCCTGCTCTCGTTATTCGCAGCCGCAATAATCTCATCTGCAAGACAAACAGCAATGCTCTTTTTTGACTTGAAAGATGCTCTTCTGGCTCCCTCAGCTATGTTTCTCAGTGCAACATCAACCCTCCTTGAGCTTGATGTGTCAACTGACTTTGGAACTGCAATGCCACCATATTTGAGCCTTACAACCTCCTCTCTCGGTCCCGCATTTATTATTGCATCAACAAGAACCTGAATTGGGTTTTTCTTCGTTCTCTTCTCTATTATCTCAAAAGCCTCTTTGACAATGTTGTAGGCGAGCATCTTCTTTCCAGTGTTGTGCTCCTTCCTCATAACCTTGTTTATCAGCCTTTCCACGATGAACACATTCTGCTTTGAAAAGGGAATGTTTGCGTGTCTTCCATGGGTATGTGGAACAACTCTTGGCTGAAGGTTTATGTAGTTTTGAAGGGCTGGATCGTTTATCTCAACTTCACTTGCATCATACTTCCCAAAAACCAGAAGATCTTCCTTTGTCAGCCCGTATTTCATTGGATCACCTCAGTCTTTTCTCCTTCTTTCCTTTCCAGAGTTCTTTCAGGCTTGTATTGTTAACCTTAACAACCTTGAATCTCACACCTGGAATGTCTCCCATGCTCCTCCCCATTCTCCCTCCAATTCTTTCAATGATAACCTCATCATGCTCATCTATAAAGTTGATCGATCCATCACCAGGTGTGAAGGCAGTAACCTGCTTTCCATTCTTTATCAGCTGGACTCGAACAGCCTTTCTTATTGCTGAATTCGGCTGTCTCGCTTCAATTCCCAGTTTTTCAAGGACTATACCCCTAGCCATTGGTGCACCCTCAAGGGGATCAGCCTTTACATTCAGCTCGAGCACTCTCCTCACGTATCTTTTATCACTCCATCTGAACTTCTTCCTGTTTTCTATGAGCTTCCTTGCCGCAAACAGCCCCTTACCCACCTGAATCACCTCATTTAACTATAACATCATCAATATCGTGATGCCTTCTCACAAGCTCTTTGACTTTGTTTATATTTTTTCCGCCCTTCCCGATAACCAGACCCTTGTATTGGGCTGGAGCTTGGACGTAAGCTATTTTTCTGTCATCTTTGTTAATTATATTTACCCTTACTTTAACAGGTTTGAAAAGATTTGTCAGGAACTCTTCAGGATCATCGCTATGTTCGAGTATCTCAACCTTCTTTCCTATTATTTCCCTCGCCTTCTCAACATTGATTCCACCCTTTCCTATAGCCACTCCCATGTCTCCCTTTCTAACAAGAAAGACTATCTTGTCATCATAGACAAGGCAATCCTTGATGTTAGCTCCTGTCAGACTTTCGAAAAGAGCTATGTATCTTATACTTTCTGTTGAAAGTTTCACTCCCATGCTATCCCCTCGATTGATTTTTCAGCCAGTCCTTTATTCTGCATTTAATATTTCAGACTCTCCCTCATTGATGATTGCTAGTGCAGCTACGCTGAAGGGTTTTCCGCAAATTGCACCAAGTTCCATGTTTGTGCCCTCAAATGTCACCACCTTTACCTCATGCTTTTTTAGCTTCTCCATAACATCCTCTGGACAGTTTTTGGCAACAACAACCATCTTCGCCTTTCCATCTCTTACAGCTTTCAAGGTTCTTTTACTACCAACATAAACCTCTCCAGTTTTTATGGCTCTTCTCAATGCTTTACTCAAATCTATTTTCATTCATCTCCCCCCGTAAACAGTTTTATTCTCAATTCAACATCTCCCGTTCCGAGCTTTATCGGCTGTCCAACAATTATGTTTTCTGTTATTCCATTAAGCCTATCTATCTCTCCCCTAACTGCTGCATCAAGCAGGTTGTTCACGGTCATCTCAAACGCAGCCCTTGCAAGTATGCTCTGCTTCTCTCCCGCAATACCATGCCTTCCAATCTGCTTCAATTCCCCGTCTGCTGTCATGACATCTGCAACAAGCATTATGTGCCTTCTATCAACCTCAAGTCCCTGTTCTTCCAATGTTGATATCGCCTCCTTAATGACTGCATTCCTCGCAGCTTCAATTCCAAGCACTTCGTATATCTCATAGATGTTGTTTGTAACAGTTCTAGTGAAGTCAACTCCTTTCTCCTTCATAATTCTTTTAAGATTTGAGCCTTCAGTGTAAAGAACGTATTCATCTCCTTCCTTCCTTATTATAACCCTCCTTATTTCCTTTATCCCTGAGACAACAAGCCTTTTAAGCTTTTCAAAGCTGTCAGTGAGAAGCTTGTAAGATGGTTCATCAATCTGTATTACAAGCTCTCCATTCTCAACCTTCACCTCAGTTTTAAGGCTCTTTTCAATTTTCTTTCTGACTTTTTCAAGATCCAAACCCCTCTTCTCCATAGCTTTCTCATCTGGCTTTACAATGATTCTCATGCGCCTCAAGTCTGTAACTATCTCCGCTATATCTGTAACATATGTAGCCTCAATCCTGTTTGCAATTGCTCTGGCTTTTTCACGATCCTTTGCATATTCCGGAAGGAGTCTTATTGTCATCATCGGAGTGGATGGGTTCTTCCTAACGTCTAGGATCTCTATCAGCCTCGGCAAACCCAGTGTAACATTGATCTCTGCCACTCCAGCATAGTGGAAGGTTCTCATTGTCATCTGGGTTCCAGGTTCTCCTATGGACTGGGCTGCAACTATCCCGGCAGCTTCACCAGGTTCAACAAGATTTTTAAGGTAAACTTGATAGCATCTCTCCACAACTTTTTTTGCAAAATCTTCATCTGCATTTATGGCTTTCAGCTCCTCAACTATCTCATCCTTCAGTTTTTTTGGGAGAGGATAATCTTCAAGAATTTTTCTGTATTTCTCCTCCATAACAATCACTCCTCTGTCTTTACCTCTCTTATTATCCTCTTAACATCAACACCCTTTCCTCTGAAGCTTTTCATCGGATCTATTCCATCCTGCCCGTATCTAAACTGAATTAGCAGTCCGCTTGTTTGCTCTTTTACCATCCCATCATAGTCCACCTTTAAATCCTGCAAAGCATTAATCAGCCTTCTCTGCAGGTATCCAGACTGGGAGGTTCTGACGGCTGTATCAACCAATCCTTCCCTTCCTCCAACAGCGTGGAAGAAGAACTCAATTGGATTCAGTCCCTCTTTATAACTGCTCCTGATGAACCCTCTCGCCTCTGGTCCAAGATCACCCGGCTTGAAGTGGGGAAGTGTTCTGTCTGTATACGTGTAACCCCTCCTTATCCTCTCCCCTCTAACAGACTGTTGACCTATGCAAGCAACCATCTGAGTTAGATTGAGCATAGAACCCCTTGCACCGCTAACAGCCATGATTACTGCCGCATTTTCCATTCCAAGGTATTTTCCTGCAATTTTCCCAGCCATGTCCCTTGCTCTGCCAAGCTCCTGCATTATCTTCATCTCAAGGGTCTCCTCAGTGCTTCTTCCTGGCATTGGTTCAAGGTTTCCCTGATTGTATGCATCTATTAGTCTCCACACCCTCTCTTCAGCTTCCTTGATCACTTGCTCAATTTGCTTTCTTGCCTCATCTGGTATGTCTATGTCATCAATTCCAACAGTAAAGCCTGTGTACATGATAGCCCTGATTGCAAGCTTTGTCATGTTGTCAATAAACTTCTTAGCCTCCTCACTGCCAAACTTTCTAATAATCTCATCAATTATTATTCCCTTGAATGCACCTACAGCATTCTCGTCTATCGTTCCTGTAACAAGCACCCCGTCTTTTATGTAGACATATGCGTCATTCTCACACTCAACACCCTTGCACACCTCACAATTCTGGCAGATCTCCGCTTTGAACTCTATGGTTATGTCGGGAAGTATCATGCTGAAAATCTGCTTTCCACTCCACTTGCCATCATACTTTGGCTCAGGAAGCTTTGTTACTTCAAGGGGTCTTACAATTTCCATAACTTCAGCCTTGTTGAATAGCTTCTCGCCTCTTGTCAGCAAATATAGCCCTGAGATGTGGTCATGTATTCCACCTATTATGGGTCCACCAAATCTTGGGGATAGAATGTGATCCTGAACAGCCATCAGCATCTTCGCCTCAGCCTGAGCCTCAAGGCTCTGAGGAACATGCAGATTCATCTCATCTCCATCAAAGTCAGCATTGTAGGGAGGACATACAGCAGGATTCAGCCTGAAGGTTTTGTAGGGCAACACTCTTACATAGTGTGCCATAATACTCATCCTGTGCAATGAGGGCTGTCTGTTGAACAGAACTATGTCACCATCCATCAGCTGTCTCTCAACAATCCATCCTGGGGAAAGCTTTTCTGCAAGCTCATCTCTGTTTGATTCTATTATCCTGATCCTTCTGCCATCCTCTCTTATCACGTAATTTGCCTTTGGATGCTCATCTCTCAGAATAAACTCCCTCACCTCATCGATGTTCTTGCTTGTAACATAAATCGGCACTGTTAGCTCTTCAGCAATCTCCTGCGGGACTCCAACCTCATTTATGCTTAAGTTTGGATCGGGGCTTATTACAGTTCTTGCAGAGAAGTTCACCCTTTTGCCTGACAGACTACCTCTGAATCTTCCCTCCTTCCCCTTCAATCTTTGGGCTAGGGTTTTAAGCGGTCTTCCACTTCTGTGTCTTGCAGGAGGGATTCCAGAAACCTCGTTGTCAAGGTAGGTTGTAACGTGGTACTGCAGAAGCTCCCACAGATCCTCAAGAATAAGTTGAGGGGCTCCGGCTTCCTTGTTTTCCATAAACCTCTGGTTTATTCTGATGATGTCTACAAGCTTGTGGGTTAGATCATCCTCGCTTCTCTGTCCGGTTTCAAGGATGATGGATGGTCTTACAGTCACAGGAGGTACAGGAAGAACCGTAAGAACCATCCATTCAGGTCTTACAGCTTGGGGATCCATTCCAAAAGCAGGAAGATCTTCATCAGGTATTTTTTCAAGCCTCTCCCTAACATCTCTAGGAGTCAGTCTGTGCTCATTTTCGTAGTAGAATGTTGGTTTTTCAAACTTCACTTCAATCTGCTCAGTTCCGCAATGTGGGCATTTCTTTGTAGACTTTGTTATTCTGAAGACTTCCTTGATTATGTCATCATATTCTCTCCCAAGCTTTTTCCTCTCCTCAATCATCTCAATAAATCTGTCCCTTCTTTCATCTTTCATCAGTATCCTACCGCATTCTCTGCATGTTCCATTGAGCAATCTTGCAATCAATTTGGCATATCCAACATGAATAACTGGTGCAGCAAGTTCTATGTGTCCGAAGTGTCCAGAACATTCTCCAGCTCTACCTCCGCAAGTTCTGCATTTCAATCCAGGATCTATGACTCCAAGCCTAGGATCCATCAATCCGAATTCTATTGGGAAACCATCATCATCATACGTTTCTGGGGTTATGATCTTAACCACACTCATCTTTCTTATCTCCTTTGGTCCTAAAACTTCAAATTTTATTCCAGAAACTCTTTTGGGTATCATAAGACCACCTCACGCCTTGTCTCCAAGTATAAGTCTCGGGACAACAAACATTGATTTCATCTCATCGAGAAGAAGCTTGAAAGCATAGCTCATCTCCACAACATTGATGTCGCTGTCATCATCACAAACCTTACAGTAGGGCATTCTTCTCCTGTAATCATAGGTTGCCACGTGCCCGCACTTATTGCATACCCAAACCTCAACCTTGTCAGATTCATCGAGAAGTCTGTCTTTAAGCAGCAATGCTGCTCCATGCCCTATAAGCACATCCCTCTCCATCTCACCAAACCTCAGTCCGCCTTTTCTTGCCCTACCTTCTGTGGGCTGTCTTGTAAGGATTTGCACTGGACCTCTGCTTCTTGCATGAATCTTACTTGAAACCATGTGATACAACTTCTGATAGTAAATTACTCCAACAAATATGTCTGCGACTATCTTCTTTCCCGTTATTCCATCATAAAAGACCTCTTTTCCAGTGTGACTGAATCCGTGTTCAATCAAAGCTCTTCTTAGATCTTCCTCCCTTTCTCCGTGAAACGGTGTTCCATCAACCCTTCTAGCCTCCAAGCTCCCAACCTTCCCCCCAATCATCTCAAGAACGTGACCTACGGTCATTCTAGATGGAATTGCATGGGGATTGATTATCATGTCAGGCACAATTCCAGACTCACTGAAGGGCATGTCCTCTTCAGGAACTATCAAGCCAATAACGCCCTTCTGTCCGTGTCTTGAAGCAAATTTGTCACCAAGCTCGGGAATCCTTTGATCCCTCACTCTAACTTTGGCAAGTTTTGAGCCGTTTTCTGAGAGGGTTAGAAAGACAGCATCAACAATCCCCTTCTCATTGCTTCTCATTGTCACCGAGGTCTCTCTTCTCTTCTGCGGTGATACCCCAAGCTCTGTAGGCTCTTCAAGAAACCTTGGAGGAGATGTCTTTCCTATTAGCACGTCGTCCGGTCCAACCTCTGTCTCAGGAAAAACCAGTCCATCCTCATCAAGGTGAATGTAAGCTTCGGCTCCTCTGTAACCGCTCACATCTGATGGAGGTATTTCAAATCTATCTTCCTGACCTCCCGGATATTTCATCTCCTCACTCTCATAGGTTCTGAAAAAATGAGACCTTCCTAATCCTCTCTCGATTGTAGCCTTGTTGAATATCAATGCATCCTCTATGTTGTATCCTTCAAAGCTAACCACAGCAACGACAAAATTCTGACCTGCAGGTCTCTCATCGAACTTTATCTCCATCTGTGTGTCTGTGACAACTATCGGTTTTTGGGGGTAGTGAAGCAAATGTCCTCTCGTATCTGCTCTAAACTTTAGGTTTGAATATGGCAAGCCAAGGCTCTGCTTTATCATTGCAGCACCCATTGTATTCCTAGGAGATGCGTTGTGTTCAGGATACGGAAGGCTTCCTGTGCATATACCAACAATCAGTGCTGGATCCACTTCTAGGTGTGTGTGCTCTGGAGTTAAGCTCTCAACATCTATAGCCACATATGCATTCTCCTCTTCTTCAGCATCAAGATATTCGATCTTCCCCTGTCTTACGAGATCGTCAAAGCTGATCTCACCTTTCTTTAACTTTTCAATATCTTCTTCTGTAACCAGAGGTTTTCCATTTTTAACGATGATGAGCGGTCTTCTTGCTCTGCCAGCATCTGTGTTTATCCTAACTTCATTCGAATCTTGGTAAAAAACAACATTAACCTGATGACTCACCTTTCCCTTTCTCCTCATCTCTCTTATCTGATTTGCAAGCCTTTCTCCATCCTCAACAAAACCCACAAGAGCTCCGTTAACATAAACTCTACATTTATCCATCAAAAATCACCCCTTTATTTGCTCAACACCAAGTCCTGCAAGCAGTCTTCTTATCTCTCTTTCATCAGTCCCGACACTAACCTCAGCGTATTCAGCAAAGTTCTTCACAAGTCCGCAATTTGGTCCTTCTGGAGTTTCACTTGGGCATATTCTTCCAAACTGGGTTGGGTGTAGGTCTCTCGCCTCAAAATGTGGTTGTGATCTTGATAGAGGCGAAATGACCCTTCTTAGCTGGGAGAGGATGCTTATGTAATTGTGTCTGTCTATAAGCTGAGATACACCAGTTCTTCCACCAACCCAGTTTCCTGTTGCCATCGGGTGCATTATTCTGTCAGTCAGAACATCACTTCTAACAGCTGTTGACATCTTCATAGATCTTCCTCTCACCTTGGCTCTTTCAAGCTGGTACTTCACATCCTTTATAAGCCTGAGAAAAGCAACTCTGAATATTTCCTCCATCAGATCTCCTGCAAGCTTCAACCTTTTGTTGGCATAGTGGTCTTTATCATCCTCCCCCTTATATCCAAGATAGAACTCAAGAACAGCCTCAGCCATTCTAGCCAAGAAGAATGCTTTCGCCTTTCTTGATTCTTTATCTATTCCTATATGGGGAAGGAAGTACTGATCGATAACTTGTTCAGCTCTCTGGAGTCTGTATTCCTTGCTTTGACCCGGAGCAACCCTTTTTCCAATGTAGTCTATTGCCTCGTCAGTTGTCTCAACCTCTGCAACCTCAACGTTTTCGAGCATAAACTTCATGATTTCAGGGTCTTTGCTAACCATTTCAACAATCTCCTGATCGCTTTCAATACCCAATGCCCTCATCATGACCACAAACTGTATGGGCTTTGGAATTTGTGGAAATGTCACCTCGAGTATGTTGCTCTTGTTTCTCTCAACAACGATCAATGCTCTATAACCGCTTCTCTGACTGAAGCATTTAGCCATCTCGATCTGTTCCCCATACCTCTCCTCTTTCTCAAGAAGTATTTTGTTTGGAGCGAGATCCTCCAGAGTCATTAATGCCCTCTCCGTCCCGTTAATTATGAAATATCCTCCAGGATCAAGGGGATCCTCACCAACAGAAATAGGATCAACATCATTGAGGTTACAGATCTTTGACTTTATCATCACAGGCAGCATTCCTATCCTTACCCACTCCTCTTCCAGCTCTCTTCCGTCATCAACGACCCAGCACTGGAGAAAAAGGGGAGCAGAATACGTAAGATTCCTCAACCTTGCAACGGAGGGATAGAGAAGGCTTTCAGTTCCATCAGCCTCCTTTATAACGGGTCTTCCAACCTTTATCTGACCTAGCTTCACATAGGTATTTTCAATGTCCAGCTCAATTATTCCCTGCTCATCAATGACCCTCTGCAATCCCTCATCTATAAATCTGTTGTATGAATCTATCTGATGCTTCACAAGTCTCTTATGTGTGAAATACGCTCTTGCAAGAACTCTACTATCATACATCTTTACCACCCACTATCATCAAAATTTTCTCCGGCTTTTTTACACTTCAATCTAAAATTCATACCACAAGCCTGTAAGCTATGCTAACACCTACGAGTTCATCCTCTCTAATAATCCTGATTATGTTGCCTCTTTTCGCTCCCAGCTCCTTCACTATCGGATCGTCCACCCTAATCTTCGGGAGCTCCTCTTCCTTTACTCCCAGGGTTTCCAGTAACTCCCTAGCCTCTTCCTCACTCAAAATCTCGTGCTTTGGCACTAATATGTGGTCCTGCAGTTTTACCTTCATACCCTACCTCCCTGATGGGATAAAGCGGGCTCGACGGGATTTGAACCCGCGACCGACGGGTTAAAAGCCCGTCGCTCTGCCTGGCTGAGCTACGAGCCCTCTTCATTTCTCCAGCTCTACACGATTTAAATTTTTTTCGTGGAGTGAAGTGGTTTTGAAGAATGGATTATTAAATTTTTGGTAGCTTCTCTCATCAAATCTTCATAATCCGTTTCCCATCTCAAAATTAATTTCACAAGCTTTATCAAGTGTTTTATTGGATTTAAGATGTTTTTCACAGCTTAAATACAGGTTTGACTATTAGATAAAAGATCATCTCAGCATTATCTCTTCAATTAACCTGCCGATTAATCTGTATAGTCCCTGTGACGTGATTTTTTAATATAAAGACTTAAAAGTAATTGCATGGTGAAATGTTCTGTAGAATTTCAGAATTTCGTTTTAATATCTATCGGGAGGCTATGTGAATGGAAAGTTAGCAGAATCCGAGTTAGGCGAAATGGTTGCATAAACTTTAAACAAAGTTGAGGTGATATAAACAATGAACGAGACAATCCTAAAAATGCTGTTGAAAGAGAAAAACAACCTTCAAAATTTGTTGCTGTCTTGTCAAGAGGATCAGAAAGTATCAAAGTGATCCATATAAATAATTTGTATAAAATTAAACAAGAGGTGGTTAAAATTAAAAAAGCTAAAACAGAGTAAATTAGAGGATTTTGCAAAGGAGGAGGTGAAACAACATATACACTCAGTAAAATCAAAAATTTCTAAGTGGGAAGAAGATCTAAAAAAGACTTTTGGACAGAAGTTAGAAAACGAACTGAGAAAAGCAGGGTTTGAATTAAGAGGACATTACCCTTTGCTTAAAGTATCCTTCTATACACTTGAAGTAGAATTGGAGAACTTTAAGGTTTTAATATGATACGCCTTCAACAGGAGAAATTAGAGAGATGTGAGTTAGTTCCTGAAGAGATAGTTAAAAAATTAAAGGCGATACATGATAAAAATTACGCAAAGACATTTTAATGACAACGAGTTTCTATTAAAATTGTATGAAGCTTATAAGATCTTTGTGTGTCGTCAAAATAAAAAGTTAGGTAATTAGATAGCAATTTCAGACATCCTTTTTGAGTATGTATTTCTGATTCAAGATAAAAAGTTCAGAACAAATCCCATAAAAAGTAACTACAAAGAATACGGGCGTGTTCTTTTTAGAGAGATTATTGATGAATTAAAGTGTAAAAGAGTTCTAAGGCTGAAAGATGTTCTGAGCTTCGACAAAGGTTTCTACGCTTACAGGAGTTACTTAGTTGGGATTAATGAATATAAAATCGTTCCTCTGATCTTCCCAAGGAGTAATTTTAAACTAGAAATATTGGATGGATTGCTTAGCTATCCTCTAAGCATTTTCAGTTTAAAGAATTTAAAGGGAGAAAGAAGGCTGTTCAAGGCTTTGAAGGCAAAGCTCATGAATTTGCTTGAGAATTGGAAGGGCTTTAACTCTGTTAGATCTTCGATAGAGGACATCTTCAAACTGGCTAAATCATTGAGTTTGAGGAACTTGCATCGCTATACTATGCGATCTGTTTACAGATTCGCTGCTTTGAATGTCCTTTTGGTTGGGATGGTTGTTGCTTTGGGATTTAGAGAGAAGAAGGCTTTACAAAGGTTGGCTGAGAGTTAGTTTTGTAAGGATCCTATAATATTTAAAAATTACTTTATTTAACTTTTTTAAGATCTTTAGCTAAGAATTTTCCTCCAACGACATGGCCCAATATTGCTAGCATCAGCAAGAAAGAGAGAGATGCATTTGAAATTGGAACTGTTTCAAGTTTCAAACTAAATATACTAAAGAACGGAGAAATCTGGATGAGAGTTATCGTAACCACAGCAACACCTAACCCCGTAGTAACTCCTCTATTCATTTGGTTTGGTAAAGCAAGAAGTTTCTGGAGTAATTTAGTTATTATCTTCAAAATTATGAACAATACTGCGAGAAAAACTAAACTCCACAACTTTTCCAAAACTATTGCCTGACCGTAATCAATAATAGTTTGCTTTCCTACTAGAAAAATAATCGGCCCTAAGATTAAAGAAAGCACAACAAGACCTCTAATGCTGCTCCCCAAAGCCATTGCAATTAAAGCTAAAATAAGAGTGGGGATAACATATCTCGGATCTAGGTTGTTTACGATCATTGAAACTAAGACTGTTGTACCAATAACTGAGAATGCAAATATGGAATGCACCCTCCTCTCGTCTCCACTCATTTTCGCTATGTCTGAAATCATAAACGCCATTAAAAAAACAAGTAAAGAGATCATGAGGGCGAAAATAACTATCTCGGTACTTACTTGGGGGTGGGAAGGGTTAAAGAGGTCGTCAAGCACTCCGGTGTAAAGCAAGAATATGATCCAGCCTACCATGAGAAGAAGTCCAATTGATTGAAGTCCTTCCGCTTCTCGTTCTGGTAGTTCAAATTCAACACCTTTAAAAATTCTGTCTGCAACAAAGGCTACAAGAATTATGACAAAGATAGGAGCAAGAATAACCAGTGTTATCAAAATAAATGATGAAAAGAATGAGAAAATTGGCTTCATAAATGAGATCAGAGATGATAAATTTATGGCAGCGAAAATGTTTCCAAAAGCAAGACCTAAACACGTCATACCAGAAATTTCCTTAAATTTCTTCTCATCGTAATCCCTCAATAATAGGCCTAAACCTGCGCCTATTAGTACCAAATTTAAAGTTACAAAGAAGAACATCAGCATCTCATTTTTGAGTATGAGCTCTTCAGTATTTGGAATAAAACTCAATTTATTTGATAAAAAGAGCAACCCCTTCGAAAGGTATGTTCGCGAAATGGAGTCTATCGGTAGAACTTGTCTCTCATAAAAGAGGAGAATTAAAGCTATTACCAATCCGACAAAAAAACCAAATTCTGGCAGAAGTTTCTTGGATATCCACGTTTTTGAGGGTTTCAATATTTTATAAATTATTAATATGGAAATAGTAATTACAGCAATGAAA
>WAJY01000084.1 GCA_015523645.1 Geoglobus sp.
CTCCAGAAGACGATCCTCGAGAAACTGAGAAAGATTTGGGATGTGTTCCTTAGAAGTCTCTTGAATCTCCTTGCTCATGACAAGGATACAAATGAACCTCACCCCCAAAATATGACTCAGATTTCTTATGACGCAAATTCATCTTTTTCCGAGAACCTTTGCAAGATTTGTTAAGGTTTTCTTGAACTTGAGCTTTTAGTATTTGAAAGCCCCTCAATCTTCCTGATGTCTAAAAACTTCGGGAAAAATTTTATCAAGGCAAAATTTCGCCAGAAAACATGCAGGAGTCTCTGTTTGAGAGTCTTGTAAGACTTGCCAGCGACGCCATAGTTTTTGCAGATAGGGAAGGTACAATAAGAGTGTGGAACAGTGGAGCTGAGAGAATATTTGGTTATTCAGAAAATGAAGCAGTAGGAAAAAGCTTGGACATAATAATTCCTGAGAAAATGAGAGAAAACCACTGGAAGGGTTACAAGAGGGCTATGGAGTCTGGGTATACCAAGTATGAAGGAAAGCTAATGCCAACCAAGGCTGTAAGGAAGGGGAACGATACAATTTACGTGGAAATGAGTCTGAGCATAATCAAAGAGGGGGATGAAGTAAAGGGGGCTCTGGCAATAATGAGGGATATCACGGAAAGATGGTTGAAGGAAAAGGAAATGAAGAAGAGATTGGAATAACTGGAGTCAAGAAAATAGACCTCTTTCTGTCCTTTTTGTGAAATTCTATTAAATCATGTTGGCATGAATATTTTTGGATCCTTCAACCTTTCTCTTGCCTCATCCTTTTCATTCTTTCTATCCATTCTCACCACCATTTTGTTAATATGTTTCAGAGTGACAAACTGGCATAAATACTTTTTGGTTTGAAAATATTTAATTCTCCTGTATGCTTTTTAACATTGATGCATGTTCTTGATGCTTCAGCAATAATACTGAGGAAGGCTGTGTTTGAGGATATGATAACAGTTCCTGAGGTAATTCAGGAAATAAAGGATTTCAGCTCTAGACTTTATTTGCTTGCTGTTAGCATAAGAGTTGAGGAAGCTAGAGATGATTTCGTTGAGAAAGTCAGGAAGGTTGCGAAAGTGACCGGAGACATTGAAAGGCTCAGTGATACAGACATAAAGCTAATAGCGAAGGCTTTGGAAAAAAATGGAATTCTTGTTACAGATGACTACTCCATTCAGAATGTCGCAAGAAAGCTGGGAATAAGATATGAGAACGTGGTTCAGAAGGGGATAGAAAAAGAATTTAAATGGATTCGTGTATGTAAGGGTTGTGGAAGAAAAACGGAAAGAGAAATCTGTGAGATTTGCGGTAGTGAAACCAGATTGAAGAGGGTGAGGCAGAATGAGGAAAATTGACGAGCTAATGGAAAGGGCGAGACAGCTAAAAGAAAAGGGCTTGACAACTGGAGAAATTGCAGATGAGCTGAATGTATCTAGAGAAACTGCTCTTTGGTTGTTAACAAAGGCGAAGAGTGAAAGACCACCATCGGACGTTTATGTTGAGCTTAAAAGCATATCATCCTCCTCTTTCAGACTTAGAGAAATGGCAAAGATACTTGCAGATATGATTATGGAGTGTGGGGATGCTGATGTGGTTGTTGGTGTTGCAACTTCAGGCATACCTCTTGCAACAATGGTTTCTGAGGAGATTGGTTGCGATCTGGCTGTCTACTATCCGAGAAAGCTGAAATGGGATGGTGAGGAAAGCCATGCCAGGGGCACATTCAGTGAGAATTTTGCAAATGTTGCTGGAAAAGCCTGTGTTATAGTTGATGACATAATAACAACTGGAAATACGATTCTGGAGGTCTCGGAAAGCATAAAGAGGAGAGGAGGGACTGTTATTGCATCTGCGGTGCTTGTTGACAAGAGAGCACATGAGGATGTTGAGGGAGTTAAGGTTCTCAGCGTTCTGAGAGTTTTTAGGCTGTAAAATGAAAGTGAGAATTATTATTCCTGCGTTGAATGAGGAGGAGAGCATAGGTGAGGTTATAGAGGGGTTCAAGAGGGCAGGCTACTCCAACATCCTTGTTGTTGATGGTAAAAGCACTGACAGAACGAGGGAGGTTGCCAAGGAAAAAGGAGCTGAGGTAATTGTTCAAAGTGGACATGGAAAGGGTCAGGCTGTGATAGAGGCTTTTCAGCTCGTTGAAGATGATGTAGTTGTTCTGATCGATGCAGATGGAACGTACTTGGCAAGTGAAGTTGAAAGACTTTTAGAGCCAATAAAGAGAGGAATTGCGGATCATGTGGTTGGAAACAGGCTTATAAATTTTGAAAAAGGAGCATTCACAAAGCTAAATCTCCTTGGAAACAAGATAATAAACTTCCTTTTCAGGTTGCTCTATGGTGTTGATCTCCACGACATTCTTTCTGGATACAGAGCATTGACGAAAGATGTTTACAAGTCAGTAAATCTTGAAAAGATGGGTTTCGAGCTTGAAACCGAATTAACTGTGGAAAGTATAGCAAACGGGTTTAAGATTGTTGAGGTTCCAATAAGTTACAGAAAGAGAGCAGGAAAAACAAAGTTAAAGCCAGTATCTGATGGTTACAGAATAATTGCAACAATTTACAGCCTTCTTGGTAGATACAGCCCAGGAAGATATTTCTACATGTTCGGCATCTCCTTACTTTCTCTCGGTTTCATTCTCGGAATATACATCGTTCTAGAATGGATGAAAAGGGTATCTCATTTTCTTCTTGTCAACCTTGTCTCAATTCTTGTTGTTTCTGGAATAATGATGCTAGCCATAGGAATTCTCAGCGATTCCCTCTTTAGGATAAATGTCACAATGAGGAGGGAAATAAGGGAGATTAACAGGAGGCTGGAAAAAATTGAACGTAAAAGAGATTGAGGATCTCTTTTATCAGAATCTTAATGAACTTGGTACCATGGCTAATGAGCTAAACAAAAATAATTACGTTACGTTTTCGATAAACAAGCACATTAACTACACGAATGTTTGCGTTTCTAGGTGTCCCATATGTGCTTACCACAGAGCAGAGGGTTATCTGCTGTCTCCAGAGCAGGTTATTGAGAGTGCCTTGAAGGCTATTGAGCTTGGTGCAAACGAACTTCATATAGTAGGCAGTCACAATCCTGAAATAGGCATAGAGTACTTTGAAGAAATTTTCAGAAAAATCAAGGAAAGAGCGAAGAATGTTGTAATAAAAGCCCTGACTGCAGCAGAAATAGAATTCTACTCCAAGAGGGAAGGGATGAGCGTCAGGGAATTTTTGGATAGATTGAAGTCAGCGGGTCTCGATATTCTGCCTGGAGGAGGTGCGGAGATTCTTGTTGAGCGCATTAGAAAACGCATAGCTCCAAGCAAGGTTACATCCCATGGATGGCTGAGGGTTATGAAAATAGCCCATGAGCTTGGTATAAAAAGCAATGCCACAATGCTGTTTGGTCATATTGAGTCCTACAGAGACAGGGCAATTCATCTCTATAGGCTCAGAAGACTTCAGGAGAAAACAAACGGTTTTCTGGCTTTCATACCACTTCGCTTTCATCCTGAAAATACTGAGTTCTCTAATTTGAAAAAAACCAGCCTGAGGGATATTTTAAAAACAATTGCCGTTTCAAGAATTGCTCTTTCAAATTTTAAGGGGATTAAGGCATACTGGGTTATGCTTGGGATAAAAGAGACCGAGATAGCCTTAAATTATGGAGCAAACGACGTAGATGGGACTGTGATGGGCGAGAAAATAGCCCACTCTGCTGGAGCTGAAACACCTCTGGAAATGGGAAAAGGGAGAATTTTAGAGATGATCAGGAGGGCTGGAAAGGTTCCAGCAAGAAGAGATGCATTTTTCAATATTCTAGAGGTATACAAATGAGGATAGGAAAATTCGGACTGATCAACAACTTTCTTCCATACTACTTTCTTGAAAAGGATGGGAGGTATGAGATCATAGAGGAGACACCAAAGAATCTGGCTGAGAAGGTTATTGATGGAAGCATAGATTATGCCCCTCTCCCATCATTCTTCTATCTAAAAAAGAAGGATGTGTTAAGAAGACACAGGTTTTGTGTTGCATCAGATGGAGAAGTTTACAGCGTTGTTGTTGTGTCTAAGAAAAAGAGACTTGATGACTCTCCCATCGCAATAACCTCCAAATCTGTAACCTCGGCGAGCATGATGGAGATAATAAAGAAGGAGAGATATCTCATAAACAAGCTTGTACCATGCGATGGAAATTTCTTTGAGATAATGAAAAACTACGATCACGCTTTATTGATAGGAGATGAGGCTATAAAAGCCAGAATGATCTTTAGGGTTGTAATGGATATCGGGGAGGAGTGGAAGGAGATAACAGGATTACCTGCTGTTTTTGGAATTTCTGCTTCGCTAAGCTTGAAGAAAGGAATTGAGAGCGTGGATCTTGATCTGTTAGAATCATACAGAAAAGGGCTGGCTAGCATTGATGAGATTGTGGAGATTGCAAGCATGAAATTCAGAATGCCTGCTGAGTTTCTTGAGACGTATTTCAAAAATCTTAGGCATGTTGCAGGAAAGAAAGAACTTAAAAGCCTTAGGGTTTTTGAAGAACTGAGCCATGAGCACGGATTACTTTGAAAAGAATCTAAACTGCGAAGATTTATCGTTTAAGGAGGCAATGGATCTCTTCATCCTTCCACTTCCAAAGCTTGGCTATATAGCCGACAGAATAAGAAGAGTAAGGTGCGGAGAGGTTGTTGGTTTCGTCATTGACAGAAACATAAATTATACGAATGTCTGTGTTTCAAAATGCAAGTTTTGTGCGTTTTATGCTAGAAATGAAGATCAAGAGTATCTCCTGAGTTATGGGGAGATAATGAAAAAGATTGAGGAGGCTGTAGAGCTGGGTGCAACCCAAATAATGCTTCAAGGTGGCTTAAATCCGGAGATAGGAATTGAGTGGTTTGAGGGTTTGCTTCGGGAGATTAAGAAGAGGTTTAGCGTTGATGTTCACAGCCTTTCACCGCCTGAAATCTTCCACCTTTCAAAGAGAGAGGGAATGAGCTTAAGGGAGGTGATATCTAGGCTCAAGGATTCGGGATTGGATTCCATTCCAGGTGGTGGAGCCGAAATTCTTTGTGATGATGTCAGGGAGAAGCTTAGCAAGAAAGGGAGAAGCGATGACTGGTTAAAGGTTATGAAGATAGCACATGAGCTTGGAATGAAGACAACTGCAACAATGATGTTCGGTCATATAGAAAAAAACAGGCACATAATTGAGCATCTCTTCAAGATAAGGGATCTGCAGAGAGAAACAGGAGGATTTACAGCGTTCATCCCATGGAGCTTTCAGCCCGGAAACACAGAGCTTTATGATTCTATAAAGGAGCCGGTCTCTCCAGTTAGATATCTCCAAATTGTTGCAATCTCCAGGATTATTTTGCATAACATAAGAAACATTCAGGTCTCTTGGCTCACCCAGGGTATTGAGATTGCAAGTCTTGCCTTGGAGTTTGGTGCCAATGATTTTGGTGGAGTCATGCTTGAGGAAAACGTTGTCAGAGCTACAGGAAAGCCATTCGTACCTGCGAGAGTTGAGGAAATCGTGAAAGCAATAAGGGATGCAGGGAGGATTCCAGTCAGAAGGGATACTTACTACAACATACTTGAGCGTTACTGAAGATTCCAAGACGAAAAAGATTAATTTATCTGGGAAGTGATGATGCGATGATGGATGGGTTTGACTGGCTCAGAGGCTTGATTCTTGATATAGACGGAGTTATATCCAGAGGAAGGAAGCCATTACCAGAGGCTATTGAAGCTTATAAGATGCTCAAAGAGGCAGGAATAAAGATAGTTTTTGTTTCAAACAATTCAACGAGAAGTAGGCGGATCATGATGGGCAGATTCAGGGAATTTGGAATGGAGGTTGGGGAGGAAGAGCTAATAATTGCTACACATGCAACTGCTGTTTACATCTCCAGAGAGAGAAAGAATGCAAGGGTTTACACAACAGGTGAAGAGGGATTGAAGGAAGAGTTGAGAAATGAAGGACTGAGAATTGTTGACTACAGAGATGCAGAGTATCTTGTTGTTGGATCAAATAGAGGAATAAACTTTCAGATATTTACAGAGGCTCTGAGACTTTGCTTGAATGAGGAAGTGAGATATGTTGCCGTGAATCCTGATAGGGTTTTTCCTGCAGAAGACGGTCCAATTCCAGGAACTGGGTTGGTAATTGGAGCGTTGTACTGGATGACGGGAAGGGAACCTGATGTTATAATTGGAAAACCCTCAAGAATTATAATGGATCAGGCAATAGAAAGGCTGGGGTTGAGGAGAGAGGAGGTGGGAATTGTTGGAGATCAGATTGAGGTTGATGTTCTAGCTGGGAAGAATGCAGGGATAAAAACGTTTCTTGTTCTTTCCGGAGTAACAAACAAAGACAATTATGAGGAAAGGGTTAAAAGATCTGGAGTTGAGCCGGATTTTGTGTTCTCAGATCTGTATGAGCTAGCCCATAGTGTTTTGGCTTCAAAATAGCTTACAAGCCCTTTAACAGAAAAATGGAATTTAGAAGGTATTACATTGTCATGTGCCAGTCCATGCTGTGCATTTCTATCTCTCTCTTCTTTCTTTCCATGAACCTCTGAACTGTTGAATGTTGCGCTCCATCTATGAGCATCATAATAGCTTCCCTTGCTGCAGAAACGTTTTCGATGTTGCCTATAAGCGAAACGTACTTTCCGTAAACAGAGACATGCACATTTAAAGTCTCCTCTATAATTCTCCTCATCTTCCCCTCCTTCCCGATTATTCTTCCTTTTATCCTTTCCAGCGACTTAGCTGATGTGTATTCTGTAAGGTCTATTGTCTCAAGAACCGTGAAATCGTCTTCGAGGATCTTCATAGCCACATCTGGATTGAAACCCCTTGCTATAGCATTGACAACGTCCTTTGCCTTGAGAAACCCAATTGGATCATCACCCCTTGTTACCGACACGACACCGCTTTTGCTGTCTATTATTAGCTTGCAGCCTGTTTTTTCCTGAATTCTCTTTTTCACCTCTCCCTCCTTTCCAATAAGCACACCTATTCTGTCATCCGGCACTCTTATCTCAAGAGTCTCCATTCTCTTCACCTCTAATTTCAAGCAAAAGCTCCTCAGGATTGACAGAAACACCAAGCCTTGAAAAAAACGCAGCCACATTTTTCACATCTCTTTCGAGATAGAAATCTGCGTTTGGATGGTCTGTCAATACCGCCTGTCCCATGTCTATAAAATAGGGTTCCTCATCCTTTAGAACTATGTTGTACTCGCTCAAATCTGCATGTACGAGTTTGGATCTCGTGTAAAGTCTTTTCATGTTATCCTTAACCTTCAAAAATAGCTCTTCAACATCCAGAATTTCAGGAAGTTCCTTTCTAAGTTCAAAAAGTGTTGGGTAGGGTAATTCATTCTTTCCCAGAAATTCCATAACCAAAACGTTTCGGAGATAATAGAAAGGTTTTGGTACATTGACACCTTCAGAAAAAGCTCTTTCAAGATTTCTGTATTCCTTTTCAACCCACAAAAAGATCATGTCCTTTCTCGAGATCTTTCTCATGTCAAATCTTTTATCCCCAAAAATGTACTCATCCATTCTGAAGAATTCGGATGTTTCGGTTCTGTAAATTTTCAGTGCAAAACCTCTCTTCTCTCCATCAAGCTCTCCCTCAGCATAAAATATATTTGCCTCCTTGCCTGTGCTCACAACACCTCCTAATGCGGAGATGTAGCCCTTCTTTGAAAGTTTATACAAGGTTTTGAGGGTTCTCTCATCAAAAACCTCAGCATAAATTTTTCTTGCCTCGCTATCTTTCTCCTTTATCCTAAGCTTGTCAAGCAGTCTTTCTATTTTTGCAATCTCTTTTTTCATCTTTAAAATTTGAGGTATCCCCTTGATTCAAGCCACTCTACCTGAGGATTGGTGTACCTCCAGATAACATCTGCTCTGTCGTCCTGAAACTGCCACGGAACAACTATGACAACATCTCCTTCCCTTATCCAAACCCTCTTTCTCATCTTCCCAGGTATTCTTGCCATTCTCTCCTTTCCATCCTCGCATCTCACTTTTATGTGTCCTGCTCCAAGCATTGAAACGACCACTCCAAACATCTCTCCCTTATTTCTGTCTGGGAGTCTAACTCTTATTACCTCCTCATCACTCAAACCATCACCTCTTTCATTTTCTTTCTAACGTCTCTGAGAATTATATTTAAATATCTTGCAGAGTTGAGCTTGAGATCAAGAGGATGGATTTCTCCACTTGAATAATCCCTTGCAAGCTCCTCAAAGCTTAGATATTCCACATCTCCACCGTATTTTTCATCCCTCTCTATTACAACCCTCTCAAATCTGGGGAAGACGTGGTATCTCATGATGTCCATGACTGGATTGTCTTTGACTTGTCTTTCTGGGCAGAAGGCTTTTTTCAGCTTTCTGAAAACCTCTTTCTCATCATCCCTTACAGATATGAAGTTTCCCTTTGATGAGCTCATCTTCTCTCCATCCAAGCCTACAAGTATTGGTGTGTGGAGGCAAATTGGCACATCATAGCCAAGCTTAGGTAGGTTCTCTCTTGCAAGCATGTGTATCTTTCTCTGATCTATCCCTCCAACTGCAACATTAACACCAAGATGAGATATGTCAAGAGCTTGCATTAGTGGATAAACCATCTGAGATACCACAGGATCTTCTTTTCTTCTACTCACCTCATCCATGCTCCTTCTTGCTCTATTCAGAGTGGTTATTCTTGCCATTTTTAAAACATCAAGGACATAATCCTTTTCAAGCTGAAAATCACTGCCATAAACAAAATTAGCCTTTTTCTCATCAAGTCCCAGTGCTATGAATGCTTGCTTATTGTATTCAGCAACTCTCCTTATCTCCTCAAAATCTCCCTTCTCATTCAAATAAGCGTGAACGTCTGCAAGTAAAACAACAATCTCAAACCCTATTTTCTGCAAATCCATAAGCTTGTTGACTGTCATCATGTGTCCGAGGTGTATCTCCCCGCTTGGCTCATAACCAACATATGCTCTAAGCCTTTCACCGCTTTCAAGAAGTTCTCTCAGCTCCTCCTCCGTAACAACCTCTTCTGTATTTCTCAATGCGAGTCTTAGTTTCTCTTCAGTATCCATGAAGGGATGATGTGCTTGCTATTTTTAAGGTTAATGCAGAAGGTTAATCTGGCTACCTGTCTTCAACACCTCTCTCGGTTATTCTGAATATCGCCTCCCCCTCTGGAAGGTGAGGAGAGTCAATCAGTCTTGCAACCCTAAGTTCGCCCTTGCTCTTTCTGAGATAAACCCTGAAGGTTGCTGTGTGAGCAACTATATGCCCTCCAACGGGCTTGGTTGGATCTCCAAAGAATTGATCTGGCTTTGCCATAACCTGATTTGTTACGACGATCGCGGCATTAAATATCTCACCAAATCTGAGCAGGTCATGGAGATGCTTGTTCAGCTTCTGCTGCCTGTCTGCAAGCGTACCCCTACCAACGTATTCTGCTCTGAAGTGAGCTGTTAGGGAGTCGACGATTAAGAGTCTAACGTTTACTCCATCCTTCTTTAGCCTTGTTGCAAGCTCCTTTGCATTGTCAACCAGAAGCATTTGATGGTTAGAGTTGTATGCCTGAGCAACGTAGATGTTCTTCAAAACTTTATCTGGATCCAGCCCTTTCGCCTCAGCCATCTGGATTATTCTTTCCGGTCTGAATGTGCCTTCTGTGTCTATAACCACAACAGCACCATTCAGACCTCCCTGATCTTTTGGAAGCTGAACGTTGACTGCTACTTGGTGACATATCTGCGTTTTACCGCTTCCAAACTCACCAAAAAGCTCGGTTATTGATTGCGTCTCAATTCCTCCTCCAAGCAGTCTGTCCAATTCATTACTGCCAGTTGTTATTTTTCCTATGTTCTTCCTCCTTTCATAGACTACATCTCCTGTCTCAAATCCCCCAACGCTAGCAAGTTTTCTCGCAGCGGATATTATCTTGGATGCAGTTGACTCTCCTATCTCTGCAGCACTACTAAGCTCTGCAGGAGAAGCAACCGCAATTGCCTCAACTGAGAAATAACCGGCTTCTCTCAGTTTTTCGGCTGTTGCAGGTCCTACAAAAGGCAAATCCTCAATTTCAACAATTTTTACATCATTTTTGAGCTCTTCCTGAGCCTCTTTAATCTCCTCCATTTTTTCTTCTTCTGCTGACATTGCAAGAGAATGGATTTACCAATTTAATTATGTTTTGCTTTGGGATGAAAGTTGGAAAAATTTTGATTTAAACTTGTAGAATTCAAAAGAAAAGATTTTTGAGGTCAAGCATGTGCGTCTCCTTTATTACATTTAATACAAGCATCGTGTATGTTTTTTCAACGTATTCAAGTTTCTGAACTTCCTTCACAAAATCATTAAGGCTCTTTCTGTCCTTGAATTTTGAAACCGCTATGACGTCAAACTCACCTGTCACGTCATAGACTGCTGTAACGTTGGGGAGTTTTGCAAGCAAGCTCTCAACCTCAACCACCTTTCCGCCCTTTGCCGTTATTCCAATCACAGCGATCAGATCGTAACCAAGTTTTGAGTAGTTTATAACTGGAATGAATTTCTCTATAATTCCCATTTTTCTCATCTTGTTTATTCTATTGTAGATTGTCGCCTCCGTTACTCCAAGCTTTTCAGCTATCTCTCTGAGACTTTTTCTTGCATCTTCCTGAAGTTCCGAAAGAATTTTTAGGTCCATCTCGTCAATCTTTTCCATTAATTTAAAATAAAAACATGTTATTTAAAAAATTTTTCAAAAATTGCAAAAACTATGGCAGAGGCTAGGAGTCCTGGAACCACGGGATATATCCAGTAAGTTCTGTAGTAAAGCAGATACCATCCAACCGAAACTATCAGGGCTGAAAGCATTGAGGCAACGATGCTGCTTTTTGATGGATTTGAGTAGAGCATGGCTAGTAGCGGTATTAGGAAAACAGACGTGATCACGGAGAAGCTAACGCCTACTATGGCAACTATAACGTCTGGGGGATTCATGGCTATTGCTAGCGGTATTAGGGCAAATAAAACGACGAAAACTCTAGTCAGTGCAACACTCTCTCTTCCAGTTATGTCTCTTGCGAATGATGTTGCCATCATGTGAATGAGAGAGTTTATTGTCGACATTGCAGCGGCAATTATTGCTGTTAGTAGTATGGCATTTATCCCTTCTGGCAGCAGTTTCATTGCAATGAAAGGCACGACAAGATCTGGGTTTTTCAGGTATTTCACCGGATTTTCATAGTTTGGAATTACAAGCCAGGCAAATGGACCTATGCTGAACACACATATCGCGAATATTCCGATAATCAGTGGTGTGATCAGCATACCCCTTCTAATCACCCTCTCATCTCTCGCTGCAACAAATCTGATTATCAGCTGGGGAGATGATAGTTGGGCTATGCTAATTGCAAATGTCAGGCTAAGAATGAATGGTAACACCAATCCGGCTTTCATTATTGGTGGTGGACCGAGCTTTCCAATCTCAAAGAGCAGCTCTCCCTTTCCTGCAAAAATGTTTATGTTTGCTAGGTCAGTTAGAGCTTGGAAGCCACCGATGAAATAAAGGAGAGAGGCAAAAAGTAGTATTCCACCAAGGAAGGTTAGAATTCCTTGGACTAAGTCAGTGTAAACAACAGCTCTGAAACCACCTAGAGATGTGTAGAGCATCACAATGACTGCGGTAATCAAAAGTCCTTCTCTGTAGGAAATGCCCATCATCACCTCTAGCAAGTTTCCAGAGCCCTTGTAAATCGAAACCATGTAAAAGGCAAAGAAGACTATTATCACAGCAGATGCAATCAACTTAACCTCTCTCCCAAATTTCTCACCAAAGATTTCGGGAATTGTTAAGGCTCTTGTCTCATCTGCGATCTCTTTGAGCTTTGGTGCAATAAGCAACCATGCAAGCACAGCGAAGAGTATGTGGAAAAATGTTAGGAAGGCTGACCACTGAAAACCTGCTAAAAAACCGAATCCACCACCTCCTAGGAAAGCGGAGGTGCTGAAATAAGTTGCAAAGAATGAGAAGCTCACGATGGTTGCTGAAAGCCTTTTACCAGCAAGGTAGTAGTCAAGAATGCCCTTGGATCTTCTGTATTCCAAGATTCCCATTGCCAGCATTAAAAGAATGTAGATAACAAAAACAACCTCTATTATCATATTCCAACCTTCCTGTATGCAATTATCACGCCCGCAATCATCATAAGAATGCTCAGAGCATAAATCACCGCAACTCCAATCATTTCATCACCTCCTCAACTTTAAAAAGCCTCCTTGCCTTGCCATCATATCTCTCGATCTCTCCTTTTCTCAATGGAACAACTCTCGGACTTATTCCAACAAATTCAGAAATGTCTCTGGCTATGCTGTTTGCTTTCTCCTCATCACCCTCATAAAAAACCTCCACTTTGCTATCGGAAACAACTATCTTGTAGTGGAGTATTCCGTGTTCAGCCAGTATTCTTTCTATGTCTGTTGGATAGAACTTCACACCCTTGAAAATCACCATGTCATCGCTTCTCCCTTTTATTCTCTCAAGTGTTATGTGTTCTATTCCACATTCACACCTCTCTCTGCTTACAATTCTGCTTATCTCTCCGCTCCTGTATCTAATCAGAGGCATGGCTTCCCTGTTCAGTGATGTGTAAACTATCTCTCCCTCCTCTCCCTCATCAAGCTCCTCCCCACTCTCTGGATCCACTATTTCAATTATGTAGTTGTCCTCCCACATGTGCAATCCTTCTCTCTCAGGGCACTCAAATCCAACTGTGCCGACACCACCCATCTCTGTAAGCCCGGGAATGTCATATGTCCTTGCCAAGAATATCTTTTCAATCTGACTTCTCATTTCATCACTCCATGGTTCCGCTCCCAAAATGAGTTTTTTCAAGGGCAATTCTGAAAGCTCTATACCCATCTCCTCAGCAACCTCCGCAATTCTTAGAGGATAGCTTGCGGTGCTTGCAAGAACCGTTGTCCCAAAATCCCTCATGAATCTTATCTGATTTCTCGTGTTTCCAGGACCGATTGGGATTGTGAAGGCATTTATTGCATCGCATGCAAAGTGAAAGCCAAATCCTCCATTCCACAAGCCAAATGCAGGGGTTATTTGCACGACGTCCATGCTTGAAATGCCGGCAAGATAAAACGCTCTGAGCATCATATCCTTCCATTGCTCCACATCATGCCTTGTGTATGGAACTATAACAGGCTGTCCTGTAGTCCCTCCAGACATCTGAATTCTGACTATCTCGCTCTTTGAGACGCAGCACGCTTTGAGTGGATAACTCTCCCTGAGTTCCTGTTTCGTTGTTAGTGGCAACATTGGCAGATCGTCTAAACTCTTTATCCTTCCAACTTCAATGCCTTTTTCCCTGAATTTTTTCCTGTAGAGTCTTGATTTCTGGAACACATACCTCACAATTCTTCTGAATCTTTTTTCCTGTATTTCCTCTATTTCCTTCCTAGGACAGTATATCTCCCTCTTTGCCTTTTTGTAGGCATCTGTCATCAAAAAAGGCTTGGTGTCAAATATATAAGCTTTTCTCATTTTATGAGAATATGCATGAATTATGGTAATTTATATTGCTGTAATGCACAGGCTTGTTTTTTGAAGTTGAGAATGCCAGAATTTTTAAAAGCACTCATAAATAAAGCAATCTAAGCCTCTATTTATCAAGCTGAAAACCCACATCCTTAAGGAATTTGATGAGATCCTCTTTTCTCTCAAAATAAAGGGTTTTTCTAGTTTTTCCTGATAGTTCAACCTTTAACTCATCAAAGAATGGCTCATATTCAACCTCGTCCTTTTTTATCTTCTTTCCTGAGATGTAGATGTGATTCACATCTGTATAACAGTATCTTGGTTTTCTTAGCATGAGAAGGGAGAAGAACGTGACAGTTAAAAGTAAAGCAAGCGAAGGTATAACAAAATCTCTCTCCAAGCCAATTTGGGAGTATCTGTGAATTATTAGCAAAATGCTGAGGATGTAGAGAAGTGACAGGTATTTCAGGTATCTCTTTCTTGCTTCAGGGTTTTTGTAAGGTCTGTAGCTCCAGATCAAGTACCCTCCCTCCAGTCGGAGAGGTATTTAACCTGCTCCTCGGTTAGCTTATCTATCCTTACATTAAGGGTTTCAAGCTTAAGCTTTGCAACCATCCTGTCAAGCTCCTCTGGCATTCTGTAAACTTTTTTCTCCAGTTTTTCTGCGTTCTTTGCAATGTATTCTATAGCCAGAGCCTGGTTTGAGAAGCTCATGTCCATAACCTCAATTGGATGTCCGTCACCTGAGACAAGATTGACAAGTCTACCTTCTGCCACAAGATACAGTCTTTTGTTACCAAGGTTGAACTCTTTCAGGTTTGTTCTAAGCTCTCTTATCTCAACAGCCAGCTTGCTGAGCTCATCAACGTTTATCTCAACGTTGAAATGCCCAGCATTTGCCAGAATTGCCCCATCTTTCATCAAGGAGAAGTGCCCCCTTGTTATCACATTTTTGTTTCCTGTTGCTGTTATGAAAATATCCCCTATTTTGCTTGCCTCATCCATTGTCATAACATCAAAACCGTCCATCACTGCTTCTAATGCCTTTATCTCATCAACCTCAGTCACAATGACCTTTGCTCCAAGCCCTCTTGCTCTCATCGCAATTCCCTTTCCGCACCACCCATATCCTGCAATAACTACATTCTTTCCTGCAACAAGTGAGTTCGTAGCTCTCAGTATTCCATCCCATGTTGACTGTCCCGTTCCGTATCTGTTGTCAAAGAGGTACTTCGTGTATGCGTCATTCACGGCTATAACGGGAAATCTCAGCACATTCTCTTTCTCCATAGCCCTGAGCCTCATAACACCTGTGGTTGTCTCCTCGCAAGCTCCAAGAATCCTGTCTGCAATCACCTTCCTTTTTTCGTGGATCAGGAATATCAGATCTGCACCATCGTCAACAATTATGTCGGGCTCGAACTCCAAGACTGCATGCAGGGCTCTGTAGTATTCCTCCCTGCTCATACCTCTCTTGGCAAGGCACAACACTCCAGCATTCTTCAAAACTTCAGCAACATCATCCTGAGTTGTGAGGGGATTACAGCCTGTGATAGCAACCTCTGCGCCCCCTGCAATTAGGGTTTTGACAAGAACAGCGGTTTTAGCCTCAACATGTAATGCCATTCCAATTTTCAAACCTTCCAAGGGCTTTTCAGATTCGAATCTCTCTCTGATTTTTTGCAGAACCTTCATGTTCTTTTCTGCCCACGCTATCTTTCCCTGTCCGTGCATAACTGCTGTTGTGTAGTAAGCTATTTAAAATTTGTAGGCAGTGGTGAACTTGACAATATCAATCAGAAAATTGACATTGGAAATGAGATTTTCTTCTCTATTAAATCACTCCTGAAAATTCAATATTTTTTCCATTTTTATTTTGTGTCTTATCCCAAAAATTATTTCACTACCCACAATAAACCTCTTGTGAGAAAGCTAACAAACAAAAAATCAAATGGATCATCAAACAGCTCGAAAAGGGAACTCCAGTGAGGGAAATAGTAGCAGTCATGAAAGTCACGCCAAGAAGAATTTTACCAGCTAAGAAAACACTACCAAGAGACAGGAGAGATACCTGAACTTAAACAAGCAGGAAGGAAACCAAAGCCAATACCCAAAGAGACAGAAGAAATCATCCTAAAAGTCTATCAAAAATACAGGCTAAGCCCAGTACTGCTTGAAAAGCTGATAGAAAGAGATTATTGCATACACATCCCGCACAACACAATCTACAAAGTCCTGCTCAAACACGATTTTGTGGAGAAGAATATGAACA
>WAJY01000085.1 GCA_015523645.1 Geoglobus sp.
GGCTCGGAGATGTGTATAAGAGACAGCTTAGCTTCTCAATGAGGGCTGGAACAATGTCAAACAGATCTCCTACAATTCCGTACTGAGCTACACCGAATATTGGAGCCTCAGGGTCCTTATTCACTGCTATTATCAGCTCGCTGTCCTTCATCCCCATTATGTGCTGAAAAGCACCGCTTATTCCCAAGGCAAGGTAAAGCTTCGGCTTAACGGTTTTTCCAGAAATTCCAACTTGTCTGTCCTTTGGCAGCCAGCCATTATCGATCACCGGTCTGCTTCCGGCAACAACACCTCCAAGTTCCTGAGCAAGTTCCTCTGCAAGCTCTATATTCGAAGCATCCTCAATTCCTCTGCCAACCGAGACTATAACATTTGCTTGAGATATATCTATCTCACCAACCTCTGGTTCCACTATTTTGCTAAATTCCCTTCTTGGCTTAATTGAAGGTTTGATTCCAGAATCAATAATTTCTCCTTGAAGTTCCTCTCCTTCCTTGAAAACTCCTTGCCTGACCGTAAAAACATAGGTTTCAGCCTCTCTGACAAGAACGTCAACAAGTAGCTTTCCCTGAAATATGTGTCTTGTAGCCTTTACGCCATTGCTGAAGTCCAACCCAACTATGTCCGTGACTATCGGCGAATTCAGTTTTATGGCAAGAGCAGGTGCGAATTCAGAACCTCTGGAGGAATTTGCAATCAAAACAACGTCTGGCTTCTCCTTGCTAAACAGCTGAATCAACACATCAACATACAGCTCAGGATTGTAGCTTGCTAGACTTACATCCTCAATCTTCCAGACTTTATCAGCATGTTTCACAAGTTCCTCGGCAAATGGAGAAATCCTATCTCCTATAATCACAGCCTCCGAACTTCCATCCCCTTTTATCGAGTTGGCAAGATTCAGGAGTTCAATGCTAACCGGATCGAGCTCCCCAAATTTCAACTCTGCAACCGCAAAGACTCGCATCATATCAGCCCCCTTTCTTTGAAAATTTCAATGAGTCTTTCAGCAATTTCCTCAGCATTTCCCTCTATAATTTCAGCCTTTTTTATTGGAGGGGGGTATATTCTATCAACCTCAATGCTGGATTTTAAATCTGATACAACCACTTCTTTAAGCTCCTTAGTTTTTGCCCTCTTTATCCCCATTATCGATACATACCTTGGCTCGTTTATTCCGCTTTGTACAGTAACCAATGCAGGAAGTGGAAGAACACTCTCCTCTCCAAATCCTCCTTCAAGCTCTCTCACAACCCTTATTCTTCCATTTTCAACTCTTATCTCAGTCACAGCAGTGGCAAACGGTATTTCGAGCATTCCGGCAAGTAGAGAACCAACAAGCGCGTTGTTGTAATCCTGGCTCATCAACCCAGCTATTATAAGATCGAATTTTTCTTGGGAAATGGCTTCTCTTATTGCAGATGCAACCTTGAATGAATCCATTCCTGCATCTATCGGTATCTTAATTGCCCTGTCTGCTCCCATGGCAAGGCATTTTCTTAGCGTGTCATCTGCGTAACCAACCCCAACAACAACAACCTCTCCACCATGCTTTTCCTTCAGCCTTATTGCCTCCTCAATCGCATACCTATCCCAGTCATTTATGTCAAAAACCAGACCCTTCTCATCAACACTCTTGCCATCCCCAGCAACATGAATTTCGCTTTCAGGATCTGCCGAATGCTTTGCAAGGACTATAATGTTCATAACGCTCCCTCCATTTTTCTAAAACTATCTTCCTCTGAATTCTGGTTTTCTCTTATCAAAGAATGCAGAAAATCCCTCTCTCACATCCTCGGTTGATGTTGTAATGCCAAAATAGGCAGACTCTAGGGCTTGCCCTATCTCAACAGGCAGCTCGTAGCCAAGGTTTATTGAAAGCTTCGCAAGTCTCAGGGCTATTGGTGCCCCCTCTGCCAATTTCTTTGCAAAATCCATAACCTCATCCCAGAACCTTTCAGGCTCCACACACTTGTTAACAAGTCCGATTCTTTCTGCCTTTTCACCTGACACTCTCTGGGCAAACATGATCAGCTCCTTTGCCTTTGCAATTCCAAGTATTTTAGCCATCCTCTGAGTCCCGCCCCATCCCGGAATTATTCCTAGACTTGTCTCTGTTAAACCAATCTGGGCATTTTTAGCCATAATTCTGAAATCACAGGCTAAAGCAAGCTCACACCCGCCTCCAAAAGCATAACCATTAATTGCTGCAATAACAGGCTTTGGAAACCTCTCTATTGATGTGAAAACCTCCTGACCTTTTGATGCCAGAAGCATAGCCACCGGAGGATTAAGTATTTCATCCGTACCAGCCATCTGAAGATCCAGACCTGCCGAGAATGCCTTGCCCTCCCCAGTTATAACCACTACCCTCACACTCTCATCCAACTCAAGCTCCTCTAGGGCTTTTCTAAGCTCATCTAGAAGATCAAGGGTAATTGCATTTAGCCTGTGGGGACGGTTCAGGCTTATCTTTGCTATTCCCTTCTCAAGCCTCTCGATTTTTATGTTCTGATATTTTCTTTCCTCATATTTGTAGAATCCCTCTCCTGCTGATTTTCCGGTTTTACCTTCAGAAACAAGTCTCTTCAGATACTCTGAAGGTTTCAGAATCTCGTAGCCTTTTTCCTTGTAAATTTCCTCTGCCTTCGATAGTATTTTGTCAAGTCCAATTTCATCCGCAAGCTCAAGCACACCCTTCGGCATGTTTGTTCCAAGCTTCATCGCAGTATCTATCTCCTCTGCATTTGCAACACTCATTTCAATCAGCTGTGAGGCTATGTTCACCATAGGTGCAACTATCCTCAATCCATCATACTTTCCAGCCTTTTCCTTCGGTATTTTCGGTCTTCCCTCTCTCCAGTCATAAAATCCCTTTCCAGCCTTCATTCCAAACTCTTTTTTGTTGAATTTCTCCTCGAGGAGCTTTGATTCTGGCACTATCTCCCACTGCTGAGTAGCATAATACAATATGTCCAATCCAACAAAATCCGAGAGTTCTATCGGTCCCATTGGCATCTTGTAGTTGTAGATCATCTCCGCATCTATCTCCTCAGCCTCTGCAATTCCCTTCTCAACATCTTCAATTGCAAGAATGAGATACGGAACAAGACATCTGTTCACTATAAAACCCTCAACATCCTTTTTGACAACAACAGGGGTCTTTCCGATGCTTTTAACAAATTCTACAGAGGCATCTATAGTCGAATCTGAGGTATATTCTCCCTTTATCACCTCAACAAGAGCCATTACCGGAGCTGGATTGAAGAAATGCAATCCAACAAACTTTTCTGGTCTGTCAGTTGATTTTGAGAGTTCTGTGATGCTCAACCCAGATGTGTTTGTTGCAAGCAGTGCCTTGCTGTTGTACTGACAGACTTCCTGGAAAACCTGTTTTTTCAGATCGAGAATCTCAGGAACTGCCTCAATAACAATGTCGGCATCTTCCACTGCTTCTTTTAAGTCAGTTGTGTAGTGTATCCTTGATACTATTTCCTTGTACTTTGGAAGACTGATTTTTCCTTTGTTAACAGCCTTTCTCAGATTTTTCTCGATGTTAGCTTTCCCTCTTTCAAGAAACTCCTCTTTTATATCCCTAACCCACACCTCATATCCAGCCTGTGCAACAACTTGGGCTATGCCTGATCCCATGGCTCCTGCGCCAAGGACAGCAACCTTCTTAATCTCCATGTTTTCACCCCTCAACGGGAACAATTTCATACATTAAATAACCTTCCTTTCTCCTTGAAACCTCGATTTTTATTCTATCTCCAGGTTTCACCTTTTCCGGATCACCATTCAGCCATGCTGTCACTCTGACTCCATCATCAAGTCTTGCAATCGCAACTGCATATGGCTCGTAATTTGAGAAGCTCGGTGGTCTGACAAATATCACCGTAAGGGTTTCTAAAACTCCGTCTTTTTTCAGCTCAACCCACTCCATCTCGCTTATCATGCACTTCGGACAATCCTTCTGAGGTGGGAAGTATAGCTCATTGCATTTCCTGCATTTTGTTGCAAGAAGCTTTTCCTCTCTCAAACCCTCATAAAATTCCTGTAAGTTTTCAATTGATATTATGTATCTCACATTCAACTCTCTCATATCAACCCACTGAAGTGCACCGCTTTTCTCATCTATTGTAACAGGAAAACCGTATTCCTTAATATTTGTTTCAGCAGCCTTTTTCAAATCTTCCATAAAAATCACCTCTTCTCCAATCCATATATTGTAACATAGCTGTAGTGTCCCGTTCCACCAACATTGTGAGCTAAAAATCTCCCGTTTCTCACATCAATCTGTCTTCCACTTTCTGCTTTGCTTAACAGTTGTTTGTATGCCTCAACAGCCTGACTTACTCCTGTCGCACCAATCGGATGTCCTTTAGCTTTCAAGCCTCCATCAACATTCACAGGTATCCTTCCTCCAATGTAGGTTTGCTCTTCTCTTACAAGCTCAACGCCCTCTCCTCTCCTTGCAAATCCAAGATCTTCATAAGCCATTATCTCAGCTGCAGTAAAGCAGTCGTGAACATTCGCTCCATCCAGTTCTTTATATGGCTTCTCCCTATCAATTCCAGCTTTTTTGTATGCAACCTCTGCAGCATAGGAAGCGGATTTTAGAGAGGTGAATGTATCTCTCCTGCTTAAATTTGCTGTACCGGTTCCAACACCCTGAGATATTATCCAGACTTTCTCCTCAACGCCCCATTCCTTCACCTTATCCTCGCTTGCAAGAACAACAGCAGCGGAGCCATCTGTTATCGGAGAGCAGTCAAAGAGCTTGAAGGGCCAGGCTATGTATGGCGAATTCAACGCCTTTTCAAGGGTTATTTCATTTTGAAATTGGGCATATGGATTCTTTGATCCATAGAAGTGGTTTTTGACTGCTATCTTTGCAAAATCCTCCTCACTTGCCCCGTACTTTGCCATGTACGCCGTTGCATGAAGTGCGTAATATCCAGGGAATGTTAACCCAAAATTCTCAAATTCCCAGAAGTAACTTCCAAATCTTCCTATTAGCTCTATAACGGTAGGATTTGGAGATTCCTGCATCTTCTCAATACCAAGAACCAAAACTACATCCGCTTCACCACTCTCAATTGCGGTGTATCCAACCCTTATTGCAGCACTTCCCGTTGCGCATGCCGCTTCAATCCTCATGCTTCCCACGTCCTCAAACCTTCCATACTCGTATATCAGTGCTGGTACGGCAGCCTCACTGCTCCAGAATCCGGCTGTTCCAACCACAAAAAAGTCGATGTCTTTCTGCTCAACATTTGCAGACTCCATCGCAGGCTTTATTGCCTCCCATGAAAGTTCAGGAAGATTAACATCCTTTCTTGCCCCGAATTTTGAATGACCCGCACCAACAATAGCTACTGGCATATGCTCTTGTAAAATTCTCCCATTATATAAGATTTTCTCGTTTTTCCTACCTTCTTAACAGGAATAAAATCAGAAAATATTCTGGCTGGTCAAAATCTGTCATGATTTTTATCAATTTTGAACAAAAGGATTCAAAAATTATTTGTAGGTTTTTAAAGCCCTTCTGACTTTTTATTTTCTCCAAAAGAATTTTATACTTCCCAACAGACCTTCTTGAAAACTGAGGTGATGGTATGCCGGTCAGCTTTAGCTTTACTGAGGAGCAGGAGGATATAAGAAGGGCTGCAAGGGAGTTTGCTGAAAAGGAGTTTACCCAAGAGCTTGCAAGAGAGTGCGATAGAGAGGAGAAGTTTCCGTTTGAACTGTTTAAAAAATGTGCAGAACTTGGATTTCATGCTGTAGCAATTCCCGAGGAGTATGGTGGAGGGGGATACGGGCCAATAGAGCAGATGATAGTGATGGAGGAGTTCTCAGCAGTGAATCCTGGCTTAGGGCTTGCCTGTCTTATACCCACATTCGGAGTTGAGATTATTTTGCTTCATGGAACTGAAGAGCAGAAAGAGGAGTATGTTGCAAGGGTTGCAAGAGGAGATGCAATTATGGGCATGGCTAATACAGAGCCAGATGCGGGCAGCGATTCAGCAAGCATAAAGACAAGAGCAATAAAAGATGGAGATGAATGGGTTTTGAGTGGAACAAAGCAGTTCATATCCAACGGCTCTATTGCCGACTTCATACTTGTCACGGCAAGAACAAGGGAGCTAGAGAGCTTTGAAGAAAGGCACAAGGGAATAAGCTACTTTATCGTTGAGACCGATAGGGAAGGCTATAAAGCTAACAAGATAAGGGGTAAGATGGGGATAAGGGCAACTGACACAGCAGAGGTGAGTTTAAACAATGTAAGGGTTCCTGAGAGCAATTTAGTTGGCGAGGAAGGAAAGGGCTTTTATTACATGATGGAGTTCTTTGACATAACAAGAGTTTGGGTTGCTGCGCAGGCTGTTGGGATTGCAAGAGGAGCCTTGGAATTGGTGATTGATTATGTGAGGCAGAGAAAGGCATTTGGCATGCCTCTAGCTGGATTCCAGTACATCCAGTTCAAGATTGCTGAGCTTGCAACAAAGATCGAGGCTGCCAGAACTCTCGCTTACAGAGCAGCCTCAATTCAGATTGAAACGGGAAAGCCCGACAACACTCTTTCAGCAATGGCAAAGTGGTATGCTGGCGAGATTGCTGTTGAAACAGCAAACTGGGCTCTGCAGTTCCATGGGGGATACGGTTACATTGACGAACAGCCTGTGAATCAGTTTTACAGAGACGCAAAGATAACAGAGATATATGAAGGGGCTAAGGAGATTGAGAAACTTATAATAGCAAGAAATCTCTTTGGATTCAAGGGAAGATAAATTTCTCCTTCAATTTTTTGTAACTCTCCTCCACAGCCTCCGGAATTACCTTCACATCTCCTATTACCGGCATGAAGTTTGTATCTCCTTCCCACCTTGGCACAACATGCATGTGGATGTGATCGGCTATTCCTGCTCCAGCAACCTTTCCCAAGTTGATGCCGATATTGAAGCCATCCGGTTTCATTACCTCCTTTATAACCCTGACAGATTTCTGTGTTAAAAGCATAATCTCTGCTATCTCATCGTTTTCCAGATTCTCAAGTTCTCCAACATGTCTGTAGGGGGATATCATAACATGACCCGGGTTATATGGATAGTTGTTCATCATAACAAAGCTCGTCTCTCCTCTATAGAGAATCAGGTTCTTCTCATCTTCTTCTTTCTTTGGAAAATCGCAGAAAATGCAGCCTTCATGTTTTGGGGCGGCTATGTATCTGATTCTCCAAGGTGCAAATATCCTTTTCATGGATTTACAAAGTTCAGTGTTGGGTAAAAAACTTTGCTGAGAATTCACAGCAAAGCACTCTGAGAATTTTTCTGACTTGTAATTTGGTTATTTTGCCAGCAATTTTCCATTAATTCTGGATTTTTCCTCAGAAAGACCTAAAAGTTTATATAATAGAATTACTTAGTTTTTTACACCGGATAAGGGAGGAGGTGATTGTATGGAGCTACCATTAGCACCAGTTGAGAGAATTATAAGAAAGGCTGGAGCAAAAAGAGTTAGTGAAGA
>WAJY01000086.1 GCA_015523645.1 Geoglobus sp.
ATTCAAAAGCATAGATCAATCCTGCCAGTGCTGAAGCTGAAGAAGAAAGAAACATTGCAGTGAGCTTCACCTTTCTCGTGTTAATTCCAATTGCCTTTGAAGCTGTTTCATCATCTCCTATCGCAATCATCATAAATCCCATCTTGGATTCTTGAATGCCTATGTAAAGGAGATAAAAGAGGATGAGAGAAAATGCAGAAAGTGAATGCACAATCTCAATGCCAAGAGTTGGATAATCGAAACCAACCTCTCCGCCAACGAGATAGCTATCTACTCTAACAACAAGTTTTGGTATTGTAAGCCAGACAAATATCGAAAGGACTAGCGTTAAAAAGACGAAGGCGGTTCTTCCCGTATATTCCGAGAAAATGAAATATGATAGAGTTGTAAGTAAAATTCCGATGAAGAAGAGCTGAACTGCAAGCTCAGTTGAATAAGCATAGCCTATGGCAGAGAAATAAGCTGGAAGGCTAAACAGCATGGAATGACCCATGCTTACCCTACCTATCATTCTGCAAAACATCCATGAGATTGTTAGCAAAGCGTAGACAGACATGAGTGTGAAGAGCCATGCTGTGTATGCTGAATGGAATGAGATTGCAAAAAGGAATATTAGGATTGAGATATGAACTATCTGTTTTTTCAGACCAACACCCCCGTTAAAGCCGTAAACAGAAACGATAGAATGAAGACAAGGGTGTAATGTGTCAATCCCTTGAGGTTTAATTGAGCAGAGATTGCAGAGACTATTATTCCTGAGATCAGATAACCAAATCCTATAGCTGGAGAGATTGCCAGCTTTTCCGCATAAAAAAATCCAGAAAGCATTACAGCTGATGTTGTTAGCGATGTTACAATTAAAACAAATCTTTCTGTATTGACACCATACATCTCTGCAAGCTCAATGTCGCTTTCAATGTACTTAAGCTTAAGCCCAATTGGGCTGAGATAGGCGAAGACTATTGCGATGAAAAGTAATGCTCCGAGAAGTATAACCAGATGGCTGTTGTTGCTGTGAATGATGTAGTAGTAAGAGCCTCTGTGAACAATTTCAAGAGCTCTCTCTATAAGTAAACCGATGCCGAGACTCACTATTGTTGCCTCTATAACGCTTTTACAAACTTTTAGTATGTAAAATGCCAAAATGAATCCTGTTATAAAACCCAATGAAGCAGGTATTGCTGGATTTTGATGAAAGTAGGCTATGTAAGCTCCAGATGCAAATATCCCTCCAAGTGAGAGATTCAAAAACTTGGAAATTCTGAAGTTTAAGGATATGCTAAGAGCCATGATCGAAAGAAGAAAGGATGTGAGAAAGAAACTCACGGCCATATCACTTCAGATGTTTTAAACTCTTCAGGATAGACAATCTCAATCCTTCCTTCCACGTATTCCGCAATTATCCCTATGAGATCCTTGGAACCCCAGAGCGCCTGATGATTTTTGCTAAATCTGTAAACTCCTCCAGCACCCTTGAACTCTCCTGACTCAAGCTGTGCTATCGTGCTCTCCGTATTTCCTTTCCATGCCTGTGCTGCAATAAGAACCGCATCATACGTCAGCAATCCGGCAAAGTTGTTTGCATTTTCACCAAATCTTTTTCTGTAGTCTTGGAAGTACAACTTCGTCAGATCGGTTTTCTCAGTTTCTTCCAAACCAGCACACTGAAATGCTATGTAGCTTAAATCTAGCTTTTCTAGGGTTTGGGGTAGTGCCAGTACCCCGCCCACAGAATAGATCAAAGCCTTTCCACCGCTTTTTCTATAAGCCTTCACAAACTGAATTGCAGTTCCACTGGGATCTCCAACAATCACAACATCATCCTTCTCTGTAATCTTCGCAATTCTTTCTGCCTTTATGGCAAAGTCGTCAGGACTCAGCCTAGAGCTCAGGTAATAGATCTCTCCTATTTTCCTTGCCTTGGTTTTATCCTCAAATGCCTTCAGCATACCCTGATTGAATGTTTTTAGAGGATCGTATCCTACAAAGTAATACCTCTCTGCTCCAGATATTCTGAGAAATTCTCCTGTAAGAATGCCCCAGTATGTGGTGTTGTAGGAGTTTCTGAAAACGTATTTATTGCCCTCCTCAACCATCTTTTCAAGCTGTGATGTGGATGCAACACTTGCAATGTAAACCTTCTTAACCTCTTCTGCTGCCTTAGCACAAACAACTGCTTGGTCGCTAGAATATGCTCCAACAATTACGTCGGCTTGACTAGCCAGCTCCATGAATGCAGACTTTGCTTGCTCTGGTGTTGACCCACCATCTGCAAATATAACTTTAACATTGTATTTTGAAAGCTTGTATTTGTTAATGTGTTCTTCTGCAAGGAGTGCAGAATTCTTCATAGCCTTTCCAGCAGTTGAGAAGATGCCAGTTTCTGGAACTATCACTCCAATCGTCAGAGTTTTCTCCTCATGCTGAACGCATCCCATAACTAGCAGGATTGATGCTAGCATACAGATCAATAGCTTTTCCTTCCTCATCACGATCACCGCTCAGCTCTTTTCATATAAATGATGTTTATAAGAGTTGTGAGCTTTCATCATCAGTGCAAAAAACTTCAAATGATGCTCCATTTCAGGCTAGGAAGATAAGAATTTTTAAAGCGAATAACGATTTCTGGACATGGAAGCTGAAAAACTAAAAAATCTGTTGAATCATTGGATAGAGCACAATGAGGAACACATATCAAAGTATAAAGAATGGGCTCAGAAGATAAGGGAAGATAGGAGAGAGCTGTCAGATCTAATTGTAAAAAGCATCACCTACTTTGAACGAGGCAATGAGATTCTGAAAAAGGCTATGGAGATGATCTAGATGAGCGAGGCTTTAAAGGTTAGACTAGCAGGAATTGAAATGAAAAATCCTCTGATGCTTGCAAGCGGTATAATGGGGAGTTATGCTTCCTCGCTAAACAGAATATCTGAGTTTGCAGGAGCTGTTGTAAGCAAAAGCATTGGATTGAAGCCGGTTGAAGGATATGATAACCCGGCAGTGATAAACTATTCACACGGATTAATAAATGCGGTTGGTCTTGCATCTCCAGGAGCTGAAGCATTTGCCAAAGAACTTAAAGATTATGTTCTGTATGCTCCGCTCATTGTCAGCCTTTTTGGGTCATCGCCTGAAGAGTTTTCAAAACTTGTAGAATATTTTCCTTTTTCAGATGGTTTTGAGCTCAATCTTAGCTGTCCCCATGCAAAAAATGTAGGGCTTGCAGTCGGAAACGATCCCGATTTGGTTTATGAAATTGTCAGGGCTGTAAAAAAAGTCACAGAGAAACCTGTGTTTGCAAAACTCTCTCCTAATGTGAGAGACATAGTAGAAATAGGAAAAGCCGCTGAAGAGGCGAGAGCAGATGGAGTTGTGGCAATAAATACACTCAGAGGAATGAAAATAGATATATTCGCAAAGAAGCCAATTCTCAGCAACGTCAGTGGAGGTGTTAGTGGAGAAGGAATAAAACCTATTGCAATAAAATGTGTCTGGGATCTTTATGAAGAGCTCAGCATTCCCATAATTGGTTGCGGAGGTGTGACAAGCTGGAAAGATGTGATAGAGTTTATGCTTGCAGGTGCAAAAGCCGTGCAGGTTGGCTCTGCTTTATATTACTCAAACAGGATCTTTTACAGTCTGAAGGAGAGTCTGATTGCATATACCAGGATGACTGGGGAAAGATTAGAGGAAATTGTTGGGATAGCTCATAGAGAATAGAGAAAAAGTTTTTAAGTCAAACAAAGATTTTTCAGATTGGTCATTCAAATGATTGTAAAACAATTATTATTATCGATTTGAATGCAATGAGAATTCAGATTAGCTTATAAAGTCTATTGAAAAGAAATGGAAAAGCGAAATAAAAATAAAATGTCTCTAAGGTGAGCAAAGCTCCAAGAGAGCCAAATAGTGGTGGAGACAAGCATTATTAAGTCTGCTGTTCCTCTAGTAAATGGTGAAAAGTGGTTATTGACTTTGATGATGTATAAGATCAACCACAAAAATTCCAAAAAGGAAGTTGAAAAAGCTTACAGGATTTCAGGAAAGGTTATTGCTGGAAACATAAAAGTCATACTCCAGAAGTCTGAAAACCATTTCAGCAGACCTCAGATTTGTAAGAATGGCAAGAAACAGAAAGAGATAGAACATGCTTATAAAAGGATGGAAAATGCAGAAAAGCATTACAATAGCTATTCTCTCATCTCTTTTTCCTGGGACAAGAACCGAGAATCTGCTGTAAAATCCCTCAAAATACTCTCCTTTGTACCTTTCTGAAATGTAGCTTACCATAATGCTTCCAAAAACTGCCAGAAATGCTATGAAAAACTCCACTTTCTCTGAAAGAGTCAGAACTGCAAGAATGGAGAGAAACAGAAAGTCCACGACTCTGTCTAGAATCGAGTCCACAACACCTCCAACTCTAGATATCTTCATTGTGACTCTGGCAATCTCCCCGTCTATCCCGTCAAGAATAGAGCTTATCTGATAGAGAATACCTGCAACAGGAATGTTGAAAAAGAGGAGCAAAGATGATGCAACTCCGGTAAGAAAAGAGAGAAAAGTAGCCTGATTTGGCTCAACTCTCCCAGCAAGAATCCTTGAAATCCTTGTGGATATTTTTCTGTTTAAGTGTCTTGAAACAAACCCATCTCCCTTACCTTTTCCAGCCTCCCTGAAAAGTGCATCCTCAGCTCTTCTAACATCTTCAGGAGTGTCAACATCCATCCACAACTCTCCATCAACAAAGTGAACATCAAGATTTGCTTTTTTCACAATATCAGAAAGTTCCACAACCTCTCTTTCTCTAACAAGTTCCTCAGCAGCATCAAATATGCTTTCATCAAGAATGAAAAACCCTGTGTCAAAGCAATCAAAGTCATCCAGACTCTTTCCAATCTCAGCAACCCTTCCTGCTTTGACTTTCACCTTTGTTGCCTCATTCACATCAATGTATTTCGGTGTTCTGTCACAGACAATCCCTTTTCCTTTAACAGCTTTCTCCACAAATTTTTCTCCAAAAACGTGATCACCCATGACAAGTATGAAATCACCAGAAATGCTTTTTTTTGTCAGATATAGCGAGTATCCATTTCCCCTTTCTGGAGCCTCATTCAAAACAAGATTGAAGTTGAATCCACTCTTTTTCAGAAATTCCTCTATTGCTTTCCTATTTTTCCTGTTTACAACAACAAAGAATTCCTCAACACCGTGATTCTTAAGCAGCTTCATCGATCTGTAGAGAATTTCCCTCCCACATACTTTAATGAGGGGTTTAACCTGACCGTTCATCCTTCTGGCAAGCCCTGAACAAAGCAAGACTGCCTTCATGCCAAATGATTGCTCATCTCGGAGTAAATATTTAACTCCAAGAATCGATAAAAATGACAACCATTAAATATCCTCCAGCAAGAGTTTTCCATAAAATTAACGGTGAAAAACATGATTGAAGTTGAGGTTATTACTGGAAGAACCATTGATCAGGGAAAAACGGTTGAAGAAAAGTTTTCTGAGGAATATTTTAGAGCTGTAAGTTATTGCGAAATTAACGACGAGGACTTCAAGAGACTGGGTTTAAGGGATGGTGATAGGGTGAAAATAAAGACTGAATTTGGAGAGGTTGTTTTGTTTGCAAGAACAGGAGATGTGCCAAAGGGAGTTGTATTCATTCCTATGGGACCTTACGCAAATCAGGTTATTTCAAACAACACAGATGGAACCGGAATGCCAAGATTCAAGGGGGTCAAGGGATTTCTGGAGAAAACTGAGGAGAATGTTAAATCTGTAAGGGAGCTCTTAGAGGTGGGATGATGGTAGATGCGGTATGCACATTCTGCGGAAATGTATGCGATGATGTGGGATTTGATCCTTACTCTCAGAAAGGTAAAAAACTATGTGCCCTTGGACTTGCCAAATTCAAGGAGAAGGAGAGAATAAGGAGCCCGATGGTTGATGGAAAGGAGGTGGGCTATGAAGAGGCTATAGAAATGGCTGCTGATATTCTTGTTGATGCAAAAAAACCTCTGCTTTACGGATGGTCATCAACTGTAAACGAGGCAATTAGATATGGCATTATTTTAACAGAAAAAGTCAGGGGTGTTTACGATCAGTGTTCAAGCGTATGCCATGCTCCAGGTACCTTGGCGGTAATGGAAGAGGGTATACCGGGTGCATCTCTTGGTTCAACAAAAAACAGGGCGGATATGGTTATTTTCTGGGGTAGCAATCCTCTTGAGGCTCATCCAAGACACCCGGCAAGATACAGCGTTATGGCAAAGGGTTATCTGATCAAAGACAGGAAAGACAGGAAGGTTGTGGTTGTGGATGTTAGAAAAACAAAATCAGCGAGAATGGCAGACAAATTTATTCAAATTAAGCCAGGCTATGACTATGCTGTAATCTCCGCTCTTAGATTGCTCATAAAAGGGGAAGATATAAATGTGAGAGAGGTTGGAGGAGTGCCCAAAGAAGAGCTTGTTGAACTTGCCGAAGAAATGAAAAATGCAAAGTATGGGGCGCTATTCTATGGCTTAGGCTTGACACAATCGAGAGGAAGAGACAGAAATGTCGAAAATGCAATAAAAATGATACAACTTCTGAACAGGTATACAAGATGGGTAATATGGCCAATGAGAGGACATTACAACGTTGTTGGAGCCGGTGAAGTGCCTGCATGGGAGGTAGGATATCAGTATGCAATCGATTTCAGCAGAGGATATCCAAGGTTCTCTCCTGCAGAATTTTCGGCAGTTGAAATGCTTTTGAGGAGAGATTGCGATGCTATGCTAGTGATTTCCAGCGACCCTGCAGCCCATTTTCCTAGAAAGGCTGTTGAGCACATGAAAAAAATTCCGGTTATTCAGATAGATCCATTCCCAAACATGACAACACTTCTCTCAAAAGTGGTAATTCCATCTGCTGTTGCGGGAATAGAGGCTGAAGGTAACGTTTACAGAATGGATGGCATAGTTATTAGGGTTAAAAAACTGGTTGACTCAAAATATTGGAGCGATGAGAGAATCGTGCATGAGCTGCTTAAGGC